>CAZTEM010000104.1:0-2487 GCA_964612755.1 uncultured Desulfobacterales bacterium
TATATTATTCCAATCATTAAAATCTTTTAAATAATAAACTGATCAACTGTTTTATTAAGTTCTTCAGAAAGCTGATTCAATCCATCTGCACTTGTATTAACTTGTGCGCTGCTCTCTGACATATTGTTAGCTGTTTGATTTATATCTGCTATATCCTCTGCAATTGCATTTGCCACAGCAGAACTCTGATTTATATTTTCTGTCACTTCCTGAATACCCTTAGCAGCCTGTCCCACATTACTTGCGATTTCTTTAGTTGTTATAGATTGTTCTTCCACAGCCCCAGCGACTGTATCAATCATTTCATTGACACTGTTAATAGCAAGCGTAATTTCCTTAATTTCAGAAACTGTTTCAAGGGTTGAATTTTGAACGCCATTAATTTTTTCCTTAATTTCCAGTGTAGCATCTGCTGTTTGCTTTGCTAAAGTTTTTATTTCACTTGCAACAACAGCAAAACCTTTGCCGGCTTCACCGGCACGCGCTGCTTCAATGGTAGCATTTAATGCAAGCAAATTAGTCTGTTCTGAAATATCAGTAATAGTTTCCACAACCTTCCCAATATCTTTAGCAGCCTTGCTGAGGTTCCCAATGTTTTCCGATGCTTTTTTTGTTCTGGAAACAGCCAGGTTACTTGTTGTTCTGGTTTTGTTTGTATTCTCAGATATTTCGTTTATAGTTGAGGTCATTTCTTCAGCTGCTGCTGAAACCATATTAATATTTGTTGCCGATTCTTCAACAGCGGCAGCGACTGAAGTCATGTTGGAACTCATTTCTTCAGTTGCTGTTGCGACGGTATTAGCTTTGGAAGACATTTTTTCAGCACCTTCAGACATCTCCTTTGAAATATTCAAAAGGTCGCCGGAAGAGGAATTAAGGTTTTCTGAATTCCCTGCTATATTAGAAATAATACCCTGAAGTTTTTCAATAAACACATTAAACCATTGCCCAAGTTCACCTATCTCATCTTTACTCCTCAGCTCCAGGCGTTTCGTTAAATCTCCCTCGCCTTCAGCAATATCCTTAACCATTTTTACAGTATTGTTTATTGGGTTTGCAACAATGAATCGCAGAGAAAAAACTATTGATAAAATCAAAGCAATAACAATACTACCTGCTACTAAAATTTGAGTTTTAATTGATTTGCTTATGCTTTTTGCAGCAATACCACTAAATTCTGCAATACTTTTTTCTGTTTTTATTTTCTGTTTTAAAATTTCATTTTTAACAAGCTGGTCTGTATAGTATATTCGTATAATTCCAACTTTTTCTCCATCATGAACAGCAGTTTGATCAAAAGAGAGGTCTTTGTTTAGAGTAATTTCAGATGGTATTTTTTCACCTGTCTTAATCCCGGAACTTTCCCATGCAGCAGCAAAAGGTTTACCATCTGCATCAAGTGCTTTAATGCCCACTATTCCATCAAACTTAATAAAACTTGCCAGCAAGACTTTAAGATTATCCTGATCAAAATTATATATTAAAGATTGTGCTATGCCACTGCAAATTTCTGCATTTATTTTTGCCATTTCTTCCAGGGATTGTTTTTGATTTTTTTCATAGGTCTCAAGCGATTTTTTCTGGGATTGGACATAAGTTTTAATCATAATTGTTGAAAGACTTGACTGAAGTTTAATAGAAATAATACTGCTCAATGTTAAAAGTAACAATATTACTATACAGCTAACAGCAGTAGTCTTAACTGAAATACTTAATTTCATATTCTCCATAATTTTTCCCATTATTCTATCCTCATTAACCATTTTTAAACTATTATGCAGATATTTATTATTTTGCTTTGGACATTATGTTTCCAAAAGTTCCATCTTTTTTCATGTTTAACAAAGCTTCTGATATCTTTGCTGCAAATTGTTTCCCTTTGCTGTCAGGGTGAAATGCGTAATAGACTTTTTGTTTTGAAAGAGGCTTACCTTTTGGATAAACAATATTGACGACTCCACTGAGGTCTAAAGCTTTTAATCCAGATTTTTCTTCAACAATGAATACATCAATGCGACCGGCTGATAATTTTTTCATATTGATTACATCATTGTTGGCACTTTCTATATTAAGCGATTTATTGGTAATGATTTCTTTTGCATAGGGATATCCCAATGTAATACCAATTTTTTTACCTGTAAGATCCTGAATTGTGGTTACCGGGTCTTTACCTTTTACAATAAAAGCAAAATCCTGTTTAATATATATTTCAATGGATTGAGTAACCTCTTGATCAAACATTATATCAAGCCCAGGGAAGAACCCATCAAATTTATTATTGTCAAATTCATGGATTGCTCTTTTAGTGGGCAGGACTGCTATGCTTACATCAAGACCACTTCTTTTCCCTAATTCCTTGGTTAATTCGATAAATATTCCTTTATCTGAACTCTCAACCATTAGTGGAATTGGAAAAGAAACAAGTTTGCAGGACTCAGCAAATGCAAAGTTAGAAAATACTAAAACAAAAATTAAAGAAAATAACAT
>CAZTEM010000104.1:2587-10482 GCA_964612755.1 uncultured Desulfobacterales bacterium
TTATATAAAAATAGTATAAATGAATGTTTTGACATAATCAAGTGATTTTTTACAGGGCGTTCAGAACAAATAAATTATCTGATTTTATAATAGTTATTCTAAAAATTTATCACCTAAAATATAGCACTTATTTATGTATTATGATATTGTTTGGTATTAGCTTAGATAATTTCTGTTTTTTACAAATTTAAAAATCAGGATCTGACTTATGGCAGCAAATACAGATGGGAATGCTCTTAAAACTGTTTTAGCCAATATGCTTCCCACAATAGACGACTGCCTTGATTTCTTTATTTATCTATTCACCAATATGCCGTCAGGAGTGGCGATATCAGACCTTAACCACAAAATCATTTTTGCAAATGATTCCTGGCTGAAACTATTTAAGTATAACACTGACCAAGTTTTAGGTAAATTTATTGATGATCTTATTGTTGCCCCTGATAAAAAAGATATTAAAAAAGAAGCCATGGAAAAATCCATGGAAAGCGAAGATGGTGAAATCATAAATTTCACCGCAAAAAGATATTCATCTAATTTTGAACCAATATACGTTCAGATAACAGTTGTGCCAATATTTATAGGCATTACAAATATCTGCCTCTTTAGCATATATACTGATATTTCAGCAGAGATCAATGCCCAGGAAAAACTCAAGGACCTTATTCAAAATCAGGAAAAAATCATCAAGGCAAGAACAAAAGAGATTGAACAGCAGAAAAAAAAATTATTTGAAAAATCAACAGAGCTTGAAAGCCTTTTAGAGACGATGGGAGAAGCTGTTTTTGTTGAGGATACTAATTCAATTGTTAAATATGTCAATCCGGCAGCAATTGAACTATTAGGATACCCAAAAGAATATATATTAGAAAAAAACTCTCTGTTTTTTGTTGCCCAGCCCGAGCAAAGTAAAGTCAATAAGCAAATTAAAAATAAAAGCTCCAATATTTTTACCCAATATGAAACTGTATTTATTAATAATAGAGGAGAAAAAATTGACGTCCTGATTACTGCACGTTCACGCCTTGATAACAATGGTCTGCCTGCAGGTGTTATATCGACTGTTACTAATATAACAAAAATCAAAAAAATCCAAAAAGAACTCAAACTTGCGACAAAACAAGCACAGGCTGCCAACAAAGCGAAAAGCGAATTTCTTGCTAACATGAGCCACGAAATCCGTACCCCCATGAATGGTGTTATGGGCATGACTGAATTATTATTAGATACAAATCTTGATGACGACCAGACCGAAATGCTCAGAGCTGTTAAAACCAGCGCCGACGGTCTTTTAGTAGTAATAAATGATATTCTTGACTTTTCTAAAATTGAAGCCGGAAAATTAGAAATAGAAGAACTTGATTATAATTTGCGCAATATGATGGACGATGCAATGCAGTTTCTTGCCCTTCGAGCACACGAAAAGGGGCTGGAAATCGTTTACGAAATAGGAGAGAAAATACCTTCCTTTGTAATTGGAGACCCGGGGCGTATTCGTCAAATTCTAACAAACCTTGTGGGAAACGCAATAAAATTTACTGAAAAAGGTGTAATTTATATTAAAACCTCACTGGTAAAAGAAACAGAAGATAGCGCCCTTGTCGCATTTGCCATAAAAGATGAGGGGATTGGAATTTCACAAAAAGATCTAAAAAAACTTTTCAAATCTTTTCATCAAGCAGACGCCAGCACTACCAGGAAATTTGGAGGTACAGGTTTAGGACTTGCAATTTCCAGACAGCTTACAAAACTAATGGGAGGAGATATTGAGGTCAAAAGCAAAGTTGGCATGGGGTCAACTTTCACCTTTACTGTGCTCCTTAAGAAACAATTGGACGCAGTTGAAAAAATAAAATACCCTTTAAAAAATATGCGGGGGATGGAAGTATTAATTGTTGATGATCTTGCTATTAATCTGGATGTTCTTCGCGGTTTTCTCGAAGCCTGGGGGTTTGTTGTCCATGATTCAGACACTGCTGTAAACGGAATAAAGATGGCAAACCTTGCTGCAACCCATGGCAAACCATTTCCCTTAATCATTTCAGATTGCAATATGCCTGATTTTGATGGAGCATACTTTGGTACACAAATTCGTAAGCTTTCTGCTTATAACAATAGCAAGCTAATCATGCTGACCTCCAGAGGTGCAAAAGGTGATTACAAAAAAATGAAAAAAATAGGTTTTGACGGATATTTAACAAAGCCTATTCGGGAATCAACTTTATTTGATACCATTTCTATGGTCCTTTCAGGCAAGCACCAAGGGAAAACAAAGCAAAAAAAACAATTAATTACAAAACACAGCATACTTGAAGATAATATTAAAAGAACCAGAATCCTGCTTGTTGAAGACAATCCGGTTAATCAAAAAGTAGCTGTTATGCAGCTTAATAAAATAGGTTTTATCACTGAAACCGCACCTGATGGACAAATAGCCCTTGAAAAACTTGCAGAACAAGAATTTGATCTTGTTCTTATGGATCGCCAAATGCCTGGAATGGATGGAATTACCTGCACAAAAAAAATCAGGGCAGGTGATTGTAATGTTTTAAATAGCAACATACCTATTATTGCATTAACAGCAGATGCCATGCAGGATGCACAAAAAGAATGTTGTGAGGCTGGAATGAATGGCTATGTCCCCAAACCGATAAAATTTGAAATGCTTTTCAAATCAATTAAATCCATTTTGTGGCCAGATGCCAGTGGCAAAGAGCTTCTAAAAAGTTTACAAAACAAATAAAACCTGTCATTTTAATGAGGTATGACTAAAAAAAACATACCATATATCATAGCCCATAGAGGAAACTGTGATGGACTGCCGGAAAACAGCCTTAGTGCATTCAAAAGAGCAATCCATTATAATGCAGACGGAATTGAAACCGATGTTCAGCTCACAAAGGACAATATTCCTGTTATCTTTCATGATAATACAAGCTTCAGGCTCACGGGAAGAAAAAAACGTATTTTTTCATATACCCTTGATGATCTTCAGCAGTTTAACCTGAATAACGAAAAAATACCCACTCTCGCAACAACTCTTGAATTATTCAGCAGCAGCATACCACTTTATATTGAAATAAAAACTGATAGATTCACAAGAATTTCAAATCAATCTGTAATTCTAACTAAAAAGGTTATTAAACAAGTATTAAACCTTAGTTTGGCAGTGCAGAAAAACATCTTTATTCTTTCCTTTGATCCGGATGTCTTAAAACAGGCTTATTCCATGTCAAACACCATAAAATGTGTATTAAATCTTAATGGCAAGGAAAAATGGTGCATTAAAATCAAAGATATTCTGAACAAAACATTTGATTTCAGCATCTTGTCAGGAGTGTGCATAAATTTAAATAATTTGACATCAGAACTTGTAAACTTTGCCCATATGCATAATATAAAAGTGTTTACATATTCGTGTAATACAGAAAAACAGCTTAAAAAACTTCTTGGTTTTAAACTTGACGGAATAATGACCGATAGAGCTGAATGGCTCACAAAAAGGATTAAATATGAAACGAGAGATTAAAAAATTAAAAACAGAAGAATTTGACCTTCTGGTTGTAGGCGGAGGCATTTATGGAGCATGGACTGCATGTGATGCTGCACTACGAGGTCTCAGGGTTGGTTTGATTGATAAAAAAGATTTTGCCAGCGGTACTTCATCTGCATCCACAAAACTTATCCACGGCGGGTTAAGATATCTTGAACAAATGCGGTTTGATCTTGTTAAAAAATCTTTGGAAGAGCGTAAATTATTATCTGAACTTGCCCCTCACATGGTTATTCCATTGAATTTTTTTATGCCCCATTATAAGGATGATAAATTAGGTCCTGCAATGCTCAAGACAGGTCTGTGGATGTATGACCTCCTTGCAGGAAGAGGGCAACCCGTATCCAGACATAACTCCTTTACAAAGCATGAAATTTTTTCAAAATATTCATTTTTAAAAACTCAGGGTCTTAAAAGCGGTTCATGCTATGGTGATTGCCAGATGGATGATGCAAGATTTACCCTTGATGTTATTGAAAGAGCTTATATGTCAGGTGCAATTATTGCAAATTATCTTGCAGCTGATGAATATATTACTGATAAAAACATTGTTACAGGAGCAATAGTTCAGGATCAACTTACCAAAGACACATTTACAATAAAAGCTAAAAGGATAGTCAATGCCACAGGTCCCTGGAAAAACCTTGTTGAGAACCACCATTTTTTAACAAATTATATGAGATTCAGTAAAGGGATTCATCTTGTTATGCCTCAGCTTCCCACAAGAGATGCCCTGCTTTTAATGACAGAAAATGATGACAGAATTTTTTTCCTTGTTCCCTGGTATGGGAAAACACTCGTGGGCACAACAGATTCAAATTATACAGGAGACCCTGATAAAATCAAAGTTGAGAAATCAGATATTGACTATTTATTAAAAGAGACCAATAGATATTTAAAAGATTGCCAATGGGATTATTCTTCAATAATCAGCAAATTTGCAGGATTAAGAGCTTTAAAAAATGAGCCGGGCAAACCTCCTTCCCAGGTTACACGGGAATGGACTATGTTTGAGCCCAAGCCAGGGCTTTTCATATCTGTGGGAGGAAAGTTCACCTCAGCCAGAGCCGATGCTGCAAATATTGTCAATCAAGTCATGGAATCCCTTGATATGGAACCTCCTAAGACTCCGCCCACAGCAACGTTACCCCTGCCGTCAAGCCCTGGGAGTTCATTTGCCCAATGGAAAAAATCTGCCTTAAAAGAAAATATAAATTCAGGGCTTGATAAAGAAGTCGCTTCATTCCTTATTTTCAGACATGGCACAAAGATAAAACAAATAAGAGAAATTATTGAGCAGAACACTTCCCTTGCCCAGAGGATATCTCCTGACCTGCCATTCTCAAAAGCTGAAATTATATATAGTGCCAGACATGAAATGGTAATAACTCTTGAAGACCTGGTAAGAAGAAGAATACCCATTACAATACTTTCCTGCCCCAATAAAACAATCATGGAAAAAATTGCAGATCAAGTCGCAACAATAAAAAACTGGGATAAAAACAAAATCAAACACGAGGTAGATCAAGTTATGGAAAATTGGTAAATAAAAACCCATGGAAGAAAGAAGACAAAAAAAAGATTTCTGGGCAAAATCCCTTATCCTGCTGAACATAATTGCCTGGGTCCTTTTATTAATAATTCTTCTAATTTTTCACAGGGCACAGCCTGAGTTTGAAACTTTTTTTGATCGTTTTTATAAATTAAAACTCAGAACCTTCTGGGATATCCATTATTTAACTCTGCTTATATATTTTGTCATGCCCGGTATAGTTATCAGTAGTTTCGGATTAGTTATAAGTATATACCGGGGCAGAAGAAAAAGTGACCACTCTGTTTCTTTGCTTATTATGGGTATAATTTCGTTTATATTTCTGATCATCGCCCTGATAAGATTATAAAATCAAACATCATATCTTTATGTATGATTACAATTTATATTAAAGCCGATACTTTGGAAATCCGCTCAGTACCCTCTGTCTGCTCCAATGTTTTATTCTGTGTCGCCATATTTGCATTAATCTGTTTTTTAATTGCTTTTGCTAAACAATATGCCAGATTACATGGCACCGCATTCCCAACCATTTTATAACCAGCCATTAAATTTTTATAATAAAAAATATGATCATCTGGAAATGTTTGTATTCTTGCACACTCCCGAATGCTTAACCGCCTGTACAAATTTTCTTTGCCAGGAACAAATATTCTTTTATTTTTTTCAATAAATTTCATCTTTGGTGCCTGAGGATGTATTGGCGCATGCCTACCTCCTGCCTGAATTGTATAGGATGGCTCTTCCCAACATCTGACACGATTCCTTGACATGTAAATCGAAGAAAAGCCACCAATCATATATTCATGATTGGGCAAAGAGCATTGACTACCATTTGTATAATTTCTTTCTTTAGCGGGTAGAGCAGATCCTTTTATATCAGCTATAATATCCTTTAAAAACCTCTTTGAGCGTAATGGTTTTGGGAATTCAAACTTAAAATTCAAATCATTTCTAATGCCAATAAAAAAAACCCTTTTTCTGTCTTGAGGCACACCGTAATCTAAAGCATTTAATAATGAAAATGACAAAATATACCCACTGTCAATAAATAATTTTTGAATATTTTTCAACGCTTCTCTATGGCGTGCTGCCAACATTCCTGAAACATTTTCTGCAAGGAAAAATTTTGGTTTTTTATTTCGTAAAATTTTTATGAATTCGAAAAAAAGCTGCCCTCTTTTATCTTTAATTCCTCTTAAAGCACCTGCTTCACTCCAGCTTTGGCAAGGCGGACCACCAATAATACCATCACAATCTGGCATGTCAGATAACGTAATATCACGAATAGACCGCCGATCAAGCAAAGAATTAGGGAAATTTTTTTCATAAGTTTCCCAAATATCCTTATCGTATTCATTTGCCCATGAAATTTTGAAGTTTGCTGCCTCAAAGCCCTTATCCAATCCACCTGCCCCAGAAAATAATGATATTATTCGCACGATGCCACCTCAATTCCAATCAATTTTGCATCAAGTAGTTGAGCTGGGTTATCGGGATTCTTTATTTTTATATTTTTAATACTAATACTTTGATTGTTTTCTATTTCATGTTTATCAGCTGCACAAAAGCTGTTATATTTTTCTTTTCGCATTATACAAGTCAAACTAAAATCACAAGCATCATTAGGAACAGATACATCTTGAAAAACTTTTATTGGGTTGTCTATATGCCACATTCCTCTGATGCGTAAATAAGTTATACCCAGGGGGTCAACTCTATTAACACGCCCCAGTTCTTTAGTCTCGGAAAATTCAATATCAGGTATCTCAATAACTCCTTGTTTTATTTTTTCACCTATACGTGTATAAATTTCTTTTGAGGCAGCATAGCAATCACCATATACAAACCATAAATATTTTAATCGTTTATCATCTGTGACACCAATAGCGTAAATAATATCTTTGCTATTCCAGTCTTCGCATATTTTGCAAGCATTTGTTATTCTTGGGTCATTAGAATAAAGTTTATGCTTAGGGTATGAGCTGTTCAGAGCTATTGCAGAACTGATACTTTGTATTTTTTTTACTTCAATAGCATCTCCCTGTTTCACGATGATATCAGGAGGGTTGTTTTGATTCCCCAAATATGAAAAAATATCATTAATTTTGTGATTTCTCTGTGTCTTGTTTTTTTCACTTATGGTTCCAGCAAAAGCATCCTGTATATATACCTCAAGCGCTTGACCAATATTATTAATAGTATTCCGTCCAGAATAATTTTCTTTCAATTCAACCATGGGATTTTTTCTTATATTTAATATTGCTTTTAGGATATTAGGCATTTTTATTATTCAATTCCTCCCATATTTTTTTATGGGATCAATATATCATTTGCCGCTTAATTTGCAAGCCTGATTTTTATAGAGTGACCGACCTCACGCAGAACAGGGCTTGCATAAATACCTGCAACTTACCAGATTGAACTTTTTCAATAAAATACGTTTTGACTGAAAATTGCTTGATACTATCCTTTATCAGCAATTCTCGGTCAAAAAATATTAACAGAGCAGATACAGGTAAGACTTCTGAAGCTCGACCCCGGGTCATACATAATCTTATAGACAACCCAATTGGAACCAATCTTTACAAACCGTCTCAATTAATAAAGAGATTACATATATTGACAAATTTTTATATTTTACAAACCATACTGGATATAAAATATAATCATGGCAGATACATATATTATTTCGTTATAAAACAACAATGTCATATTGTCTTTCAGGGTATAAAATCGGGTAAAGTGAGGCTTGGATATGCTTTTGCAGCGCATCTGTTTCAAGTGAAA
>CAZTEM010000105.1:0-10434 GCA_964612755.1 uncultured Desulfobacterales bacterium
TATAATCATGGCTATATTATTTCGTTATAAAACAACAATGTCATATTGTCTTTCATGGCATAAAATTGGGTAAAGTGAGGCTTGGATATGCTTTTGCAGTGCATCCGTTTCAATCGAAACCTAAACTGCAAAAGCATATCCAAGCCTCACTTCTTCCATTTATTTCCCTGTAATAACCAAAAAGGCAAAATTGTATGTAAATATTTTGACTATATTATATTTGTTAATCTTAAAAATAATTTTTGACTGAGAATTGCTGTATAAATATTTATTATTGTTGCATGATTGCAACAATAATATTATGGTATAATGAAGTTTGCTTATCAGGAATGCATGACTTCTGATGTTGTGCAACAAACTTGCAACATTATGCAACGTCTTAAAATTTTAAAAAAGGTGGTGCTTATGTTTATTTATAGTCAAGATTTCAGGTCCATGTATAAAAATTGGTTTCAGATTTTTGATCATCTTAATATCGGAGCATTTATTGCCATTGATAAAAAGGTGGAAACTTTAAACAGAAGTGCAATGCTGCTCATGGGTGTTAAGAAAAAAGACGTAACCGATCAAACCTGCCATAAACTCTGCTGTTCCATTCCATGCCACGGAAGGTGTCCTTTTCAAGGCAGTGTGGTTCAGAGCAGCGAATGTCCTAATGTGGAGATTATAGATGGTCATGGCATAAGGCATATGGTAACACGATTTGTTGTTCCCCTTTGCGATTCAGAGAAAAATATCAAAGGGTGTTTTACAGTGTTGCAGGATCATTCAACATTGTCAGAATTAATACAAAGGGTTGAACACCAGGAACGGACATTAAAGATTATTTTTGACAGCATTGACATGAGTATTTTTACGGTAAACAAAGGCGGGCACGTAACGTTTTTTAATAAGGCTGCTGAAAATATATCAGGTTATGATCGCAGACAGATATTGGGGAAAAATTGTTCCATGATTTTTGGAGAAAATAATGCCATGTGTGCTTCTTTACTTTCAAAAACAATGGTAAATGGTAAATCCGTTATTAATAAAAAAGGGCGGATTACAAATATTGACGGTGAAAACATCCCTATTTTAGCAAGTTATATCCCATTAAAAAACGAAAAAGATATGATTGTGGGAGGTCTTGCCACAATCAGGGATCTGACCCTTGCCCATCAACTAAACCAGGTAATAAAAAAACAATATACTTTCCATGATATGGTGGGCAAAGACCCTGTTATGCAGAAAATCTTTGAAAAAACTGCTGTTATTGCCGTAACAGATGCCACTGTGCTCATAGAAGGCAGCACCGGCACAGGCAAAGACCTCATGGCAAAGGTGATTCATTCGGCAAGCAGGCGCGCTGACAAACCCTTTGTCAAGGTTAATTGCGCTGCTATACCCAATGATCTGCTGGAATCTGAAATGTTTGGCTATGTTAAAGGAGCTTTTACAGGAGCTGGCAAAGATAAAAAAGGCAGGTTTCAGGAAGCAGACAAAGGCACCATCTTTTTGGATGAAATCGGGGACATGCCTTTGAATTTGCAGGCAAAACTTTTAAGGGTGCTTGAAGACAAGGAGTTTTACAGACTTGGCAGTCCCCATACAATTAAGGTTGATGTAAGAATTATTTCAGCCACAAACCTGGGTCTTGAAAAACTTGTCAAAGAGAAAAAATTTCGGGAAGACCTTTATTATCGCTTAAATGTTCTTTGTATTGATCTGCCTGATTTAAAAGAACGCAGACCTGATATTCTGCTCTTAATCAAGACCATATTAAGAAAGCTTTGCGCCATAAGAGGATATCAATACCATGGCATAAGTGAAAGTACCATGGAATTGCTTTTAAATTATGATTATCCAGGTAATGTCCGGGAACTTGAAAATATATTGGAGCATGCTTTGATTATCTGTCAGGAAGAAATGATAGAGCCAAGGCATTTGCCTGTACACATACAAAATTATATGGGAAACGGCATTTCCAATGGTATACAAGCCCTTTCAAAGATTTCTCCCGAACATGAAATTGAAGCAGAAAGAATAAAGGAAACACTTAAATTAAATAATGGCAACCGCACCAGAACAGCAAAGATTTTAGGCATGGACAGAACCACTTTGTGGAGAAAAATCAAACGTTATAAAATATAAATATAAATAAACTATTTTTGGTGTTCATTTTCCAAGGAATACCAATCAATTTTTCTTGTGATAAACATTGTTGTGCTTAAAATCGCCAATAGTCCGATGGCACCCATAATCAATGCATAATCTTCCAATTGCAAAACCATATAAAGATATAAATACAAAATACTTAAAAGAGAAAAAATTGTAATTGTAAAATATTTATTTTTTAATATTCCTTTTGAATATAAAGTAATCATAAAAGTTATGGCAGAGGCAGATAATAAGTATGCATAGTCGAAATTTATATGCTCAGACAGGGAAAGGAGCAAGATATAAAATAAAATAATTGATAGGCCGATTAATAAATATTGAATTGGATGCACCCGGTTTCGGTTTATTATTTCAGAAAAGAAAAATGCTGCAAATGTAAATATTATAAACATTAAGGCATATTTTGATATTCGATTTGATTTTTGATAAATATTTGCAGTTATAAGTAATTTAAGCCCAAAGCATGAGTTGCTTACTTTATAATGGTTGCCTATCCAATATTGAGGAAAATTTCTGTTTAGATGAAGCACCTTCCATGTTGCATTAAAACCCTTTTGTGTGATTTTTCTTTTGGTTGGCAGAAATGCCCCGTTAAAGCTTGGAGATGCCCAGGTTGATTCCATGTTTACATTTGTTTCTTCAGCCATTGGAGTAAAATTTATCTGCTCACTTCCATTTAGATTCAGCTTAAATGAAAATGGTGTTGATTTGCATGCCGGAGATAAAGGTATGAGGCTGCTGATTCCTGATGATGTTATATCAATTGTTTTCAAGCCGGGGCTGACATTGTATTTTTTTTCACCAAATATAATCTGAATATTTTCTTTGATACCTCTCATATCAGTGATGCCAATTGAGAAGACAGATTTTCCCCATAGGATATTTGCAGATTCAATATTTAACTGGCTTAAGACCGGGACAGTAAAAGTGCCGGAAACATCAAGTCTGCAATTATACAATACAGCTTCATAGATGCTTCTGTATCTGATCCTGGGTGTAATATTCCCTTTGATATTTAATGTCTTGGGGAGAATATGGAAATATTTAATTGTGTATTGGACTTTATCATTCTTATCTTTATAAAAGGACTTGTATGGTATTGTAATAAAAGGACCTGTAATGGTCTGGCTATTGCCCCATTTTTGATTAATTTCTTTTATTACTGAGTTGCGCCTTGATTCTCTTTCTCTCAATAGCGAGGAGATCATGGCAGTTGGTATAAGTAAAACCAAAACAAGTATTCCTATGGAGATGATTTTCAGAGTGGCAGAATTGCGTATAAAGTTAGTTGTTCTTTTTATAGTCTCTTGTGTGTTCATGGTATATTCCTGAAATTTTGTTTAATATATTGCAGTTATCCTACATATAACAGCATGAATCAACCCCGAATATTATAAAATATAAATAATTTACTTTTAACTTAATCAGGTTTTAAATTTATACCTGTGAGTATAATTATTGGATAATTCTGACATTGTCAGTATTTATTCTGGCATAAAGAGTATCTCCTGGTTTTGGATAAAGTTCTGCCATCATATTCCTTGTGGAATTTATATTCAAAGCTGTGTTCCCAACCTTAACGGAAACAGCCCAGACATCACCTTCGCATTTTATTTTTTCCACTTTGGTTTTAAACAGATTGTCTCCATTAAGATTATCCGGCGGGCTATTATATAGCAAGATTTCTTCCGGGCGTACTGCTACTTTAACGAATTCTCCTTTAATAGCTGTATCCTTTGAAAGAATATGGAAATCATCAACTTTAAGATTAGTTACTGAATTAATTGTAGAATCAACACGTGCTTCCCAAAATGAGGCTCCTACAAAATTTGCAACAAATTTATTAACAGGGCGTTCAAAAAGATTTCTGACAGCTCCGAACTGAATGATTTCCCCCTTGTGCATAATTGCAGCTTTGTCAGCTAAGACCCAGGAATCTTTCATATCATGGGTAACATGAATAACCGTAGTGCATTTTTTATCGATTACATCGCAAAGAAGTTGACGAATTTCTGTGCGTGTTCCAGGATCAAGGGCTGAAAGGGGTTCATCCATAAGTAAAAGCCGTGGGTTTACAACTAAAGAACGTGCAAGAGCAGCTCGTTGCTGTTCTCCGCCTGAGAGAGTATCAGGCTTCCGATTTAAAAGATGATCGATTTTCAGGCTTGCAGCAATCTCTTCAACTTTTTCTTTAATAATATTTTTTTCAACTTTTCTTAATCCATAGGCAATGTTTTGAAAAATTGTTAAATGGGGAAGCAGTGCATAATCCTGATAAACAATGCCGATTCCTCTTTTCTCAGGTAAATCATTAACAATATTTCTGCCATCTAAAACAATACTGCCTTTTTCCGGTTGAAAAAAACCAATAATACATTCAAGTAAAATACTTTTACCGGAACCTGTGGGGCCGATTATAACTGCGTAATCACCTTGATCCAATTCAAAATCAAGTGATTTTAATGAAAATTCACCTAAATTTATACTCAAATCCTTAATGCTTAAATAACTCATAGGTTTGCCTCTGATTTTTCAAATATTAAAATTGCTATAAAAGACACAATAACAAGAATAATACCGGAAGTTATAGCCATGGGCATATTGCCGTAAGAAATATTCAAATACAGGGTAATAGGAAGAATTTCAGTCTGCATATATGATCCGCCGGCAAGAATCAATACTGTTCCAAAAGTACCAATACTGCGGGCAAATGCAATTATGGTTGCTGCCAGCAGTCCACTTTTTGCCAAAGGAAGAGAAACCCTTAAAAAAGTTTCAAACATGGAATACCCAAGGCTCCTTGATACGAACTCCAGGCGGGGATTGATATAATCAAAAGTTGATTTGATAATCCTGACAGCATAGGGAAGTGCAGTGAAAAATTGAGCTAACACAATTCCTTGTTTGGTAAATACAAAATCAAGCCCAAGTCCTCCAAGCATCTTTTGAATAGCAGGGTTACCAAATAACAATAACAAACATAATCCCAAAACCAGTTCAGGAAATGCAATGGGAAGGTCAATAATAGCTTTTACAATGCTTTTGCCAAAAAAATCAATTCGTGCCAGAGAATAACCTGTGGGCACTGCAACAAGAAAAACAAGACCAGTGGACAAAAGGCTTGTCCAGATGGTCAGCTTAAGTGAAAAAAGCATTTCTTCACTTAATAAGGAATCCCATATTTCTGCAAGACTCGGCACCAGAACAAGGGAAAAAATGGCTGCCAGCAATACTCCGGTTAAAATAAGGGGAAGTCCAATTAAAACAATTCTGAACCAGTTTAATCTTTGCATCTTTTAAAACCCCATTGTTCCCATATTTTCATGGCGTGATCTGTTGTAATATACTTGGTAAATTCTTGGGCAATCCCAGGATTTTTTGAACACGTAGTAACAGAACAGGGGACTGTTTTAATGATATTATTTTTTTCAGGTATCTGGATAACTTCTACTTTGCCTTTGCCCTCAGCCCATGCCACAACATCTTCCCAGATAATAGCTGCTTGAACACGATTCATTGCTACGTAAATTAATAATTGATTAACCGTAGGACCTGCAACTGCTATTTGTTTTTTTACTTGGTCATAAAGTCCATTTTTTTGAAGAAGTTTTTTGGAAATTTTTCCAATGGCACATGCTCTTGGATCACCAAGAGTGATTCTGGCATTTTTTTTACCCATGTCTGCAAGGCTTTTGATATTCCCAGGATTCCCTTTAGGAACCACAATAACAGGAATATGTTGTACTATTTTTTGATCTGTACCAGGCTTGATCCAGCCATTTTTTTTAGCATCATTGGTGTATTTTTCAGCCCCCGGGATAAAAACATCACAACATTGCCCAGTACCAAGCATTCCAAAAATTTCTCCTGATCCTCCATAATGTATTTTTATTTTTATATTATGGTCATGTTCAAAATCAGTTCTCAATTTTTCCAGGGGTTTCATCAGTCCTGCACCGGAATATACGGTCAAATCAGCACCTGCAAAGGCAGGTATCGCAATCAATAATGAAATAAATATATATACAAAACGCATTTGACACCTCCGTAATAGTAAAATTGATTCAGGTGGTATCATTAAGGTTTGTTCTTGTCAATATTATACTGATAAATAATTAATTATTATTATATTGGAACTAATATGACTATATATGACAAATAATTACCATACTAACTGTGTTTGCTCAAATTAATAAAATTCGATACTATAATATTAGAAATAAACAAGGAGATATTATCATGACTCAGCCAATAAGACTTTGCAATTTTTTCATTATAATTATTTTTTGTTTTATTGCCATAGCATTCAATGTCAGTGCAGAAAAACTGGAGGTAAGACAGAATAAAATACGTACCATACCTTCCAGGGCAGCACGGGTCAAACCCTTGATAATAAAAAAAAAGAATACTTTGCCGTTAAAATTAAAACCCGGGCAAAGACAAAGACCCTTTGTAAATTTATTGCCTGACCTTTTGATAACCAGGTTTATAATATCACCAAAAACCGTCAACGCCGGAAGCAGAGTGAATCTTATCGCTTTTGTAAAAAATACCGGCAATCAGGTTTTGCATAATATTGTCGTACGATTTATTAATATGAATACTCATCAAAAATTTGGCGAAAAAAGAATAACACTTGGTCCGGGTCAAACTATTCAATCAACTTTTACATTATCCATAAAAACTGTGGGTAAAATAACCATCCACGCCATAGTAGATCCAGATAACCATATTAATGAGGCAAATGAAAAAAATAACACGGGTATTTCTTATTTTTTTGTTAATACAGGTTTAAAATCTGTCCGCCCTGGGTCTGTTAAGAGAACGCCAATGCTTAATACAAAGAGAATTGTTCGAAAATCAGGATTGAGGAAACCTTTTGAAACGTTTCAGGGGGCGAAAAATGATCTTACATGTTCTGTCCCCCTTGTTACTGCCAGCTTTTGGGATAAAACAGCTGTTGGCTTTTGCCTTGTTGAAAAGGATAACCGTGTCTCTATCAAGGTAATGAACAAAGGTATAAGTTCCTCAGGGGGGTTTTATGTGGGATTGGGCAGACAGGGAAAAGCAAAAACTGGAGACCGCTCAAGCTGGGATTATCTGTTTAAGGTTAACCCGGGCATGATACTCCCTAATAAATATATATATGCAGATTTTAAGCTTGGGAAAAATATAACTGAACAAACAGGATTGATTGCCGGTGTGGATATTGAAGATAAAATTCAGGAAACCAATGAAAAAAATAATTATTCAAAACCCTTTAATATTAGATTTGAAAAACCACGCCCCCAACCTATTGCTGATTTGCAATGTATAATTAAGATGAATAATGGTTTTTATTCAGGAAAAGGTGATAGGATAAAAATAAAAATAATAAACCGTGGTAATAAGGTGTCACTGCCCTGTGTCGCAGGATTTGGTGAAAAAGATCAGGTTAAAATCGGTTCTATGGATAAGTGGATCGGTACAGCAGTTATACCTAAGATATTTCCTTTTCAGAATGTATATATTTCAATTCCCTGTACAAAACATAAGTTAACACCAAAGATGACGTATGTTAAAACGTATATTGCTGCTGTGGATATCAACAAAGAGGTTATAGAAAAAAATGAGCAAAATAATTATTCCAAGCCATTTAAACATATGGTGAATTCTGGGCAGGAAAATAATCCCCCTTTGTTTTCCGGAAAAAATTTTAAAGCTTTTAATATGATTAAATTGAAAAAAGAAAAATCATTTATGGTTAGCAATGATATCAAGCTTCGATGGACTCCAACTGGAAAATTTAATAATTTGTCTTTAAATGAAAAAAAGAAATACCATGCAATGAATATTAATCTGGTAGATTATAAAACAAAACAAGTTGCTGTAAAGCTTGCAAGCGATGTCCCGGCAGATAAGTTCTATTCCTGGACAATAACCCTGCCGAAAAAAATTCAATGGGGAAACTATTATTTAGTGCTTTCTACGCCATTGGCTGGTGGATGGGGAGCAACTAAGCCCTTTAAAATCTGGGCACCTGAATTTGTTTCAGCAGCTACAGATACTGATTCGGAAGATGCCCATGCCTTATATCCTACACGACCTGCCCCATTTGTTTTAAATAATGCTCAGAAAAAACCAGAACCGCTTGAATTCAGCCATATTGCTATTGATTATGCAGCCATATCATGCAAATCATTTAGTGGGAAAATCGGTAATGCTCTGCTTACCTCATTTGAAATCAAAATTGAATATTCATCCAATCGACCCTTTATGTTTGCAGAAGCCTTGAAACCACCTGCTAATTTAAAATTGCCTGATGATTTAGCCCATGCACTTATTGATGTTAAAATGCTTAGTATAAACGCCTGGATTAGAAATGGACCCATAGATGTTTATCCATGGAAGGCAATTTATGCTGGGACTAGAAAAATTCAACATGTAAAGGGTGGGTCTCACACAACTGGAAAACTTGTTTACCCCAAAGGTGTGTTGCCAAAAGGTAATAACTATTTTATTCTGAAAGCGGAAAATGTCGGTTACTTTCATGGGTTACGGGTTATGGGACGGTATCATCGTCGTGGTAAAATATGTGTGGAGGACTTTTGGCCTAAGATCGACTATGAGCTAAGTTTGAAATATTTAAGTGGAAAAAGTGTTAAAGTTAAAAAATTTAATGGACCGTATGTGCATTATGGAAATTGCAGATCGTCAAGCTTATATTATATAGATACAGTACATGAACGCCATTTTGATAATCAGGGGGTAGATATTGGAGTTTATGAGATCACTGATGAAAGTAATTGTAAATAAACCAGAATATTACATGGGGTTCAAACTTCTGCATGGTAGAGTGTTTATGCTTGACCATATATAAAAAATATATAAAGATGCTGGCAAAGATTTTATTTTCTAATGGTTATTTAATTAAAACCAATAAAAAGAAAAGATTGATTCGTATGACAAAAGACACACATAATTTTATCCAGGAGTATAAAGGTCTTGGAGCTTTTGGGCTTGACAGGGAAACAGATGAAGAAACAATAATGTTTTATCTCCAGAAGTTTTCCGAAGATTCTTTTTTAAAGAAGTTTCTGCCAAGACTTTCAGATCAGGAATTGGAAGAAATTTATATTTTTGTAAATAAAAAATTAAAAGATCATTTTTCAGAAAATGAATACCATGCTGTTTTTTTAAAGGATAGGTGATTAAGGTTAAAATTTCCTGCGTATAATTGTTTTAAATTGTCATGAATGTAAGCAAACATAGCTATTAAAAAAACAACAGTAAAAAACAGTCTTAGACCAGTATTAGAAATTCTGATTAACAATGATTGAATGCTGTATTGGTTCATAAATAAATTAAACATGAGTCAATAAGAATTGGGAAAATTTAAAGGTGAAAAACCAAAATACCAGGGCTTGTGCCAAAACAAATCCAAGGGGTAAAAATAATAGCCACCATTTATAAGATTGTCTTCAGTCATTGAATATTGAATCTTTTAGAATTTTTTTGATTGTATCCAATGAAAAATAATCTTTTAAACGGCAATAAAACTTTTCCATCCTTTTGAATCGGATATCTATTTCGGATTTTTTGTAAAACTTCTTCTTCAAATTCATTCTTTTCAGAATCATTACTTAATCTTTCAAGATAGGGCTTCAGTCCTGTACTTCTCATCATCTCCAAAATTGCTATATGGCTATCCATAATATGCATATAATGCGTTTCCCAGATTTCTATGGAATTGAATAGCTCAGATAGTTGATCATAATAGAATGAATAATCATGAATGGTAAAAAGGCTGGAAACATTTTTTGTCTTATCCTTCCACCGATCATCTTGGGCAGTATTATTGATAAGTTTTCCTAATGGCATATCCCAAAATAATGGTATCTGAATAGCAACTACACCATTATCCGAGAGAATTTCATGAAATTTCTTTATTAACCTTTCATGATTTGGTATCCATTGGATAACAGCATTTGAAAAGACAATGTCATATTTAATTTCAGGCTCATAAGTTAAAGCATCTGCTACTATCCATTCCTGGTTTGGATAATCTTGTTTTGCCTTTTTGATCATTGCTGTTGAACTATCCAATCCAATGATGTGAGCTTTTGACCAACGGTTTGCTAAAACCTGTGTGCTGTTTCCCGGACCACACCCAATATCAATAATTGATTCAGGCTCAATCTGATTGATTCGACCTATTAAATCAATTGAGGGTTGGGTTCTTTCTGAGCTGAATTGCATATACAAATCAGGATTCCAGTCTTTCATCATAATTTCCTT
>CAZTEM010000106.1:0-9628 GCA_964612755.1 uncultured Desulfobacterales bacterium
CCCTTTTTGTTCCTTGTTCATATACAGGTAAGGCTTTTGAAGCGGGTATCTGCTCTGTTAATATTTTTTAACCAAGAATTGCTGCAATATTTAACTATTGCCTTCATTTGCAACCTCTCCATCAAGAATTTATGTCATATATGCGTATGGGGATCACGACCATATTTATGAATATGTTCGTGCTGATGGATATGAATCTGATCGTCCTTTAGAATTTTACCATTATCCATGGAAAAAATCCTTGCAGAAATATTTTTTAAAAAATTAAAATCATGGGCAACAACAAGCAAAGCAATATCTATTTTTTTTAATATTCCTTCTATTCTTGTTTTCACTTCTATATCAAGCCCTGCCGTAGGCTCATCAAGTAAAAGTGCTTTTGGTTTCATGGCAAGAACCGATGCCAGAGCCACAAGGCGTTTCTGCCCCCCGGACAATTTATGCACAATGGAATTTTCAAGTTTTTCAATTCCGAGATTACCAAGGGTCTCTTTTGCAATCATTAAAGCCTGTTCCTGGGAATACCCAAGATTTAAAGGACCAAATGCCACATCATCAATAACATAGGGATTAAATAATTGATCGTCAGAATCCTGGAACATCAATCCTATTTTGGGTCGATATTTTGCAAAATCTTTTTCCTTTGTGATATTTTCTCCAAACAATTGGATTGTGCCTGAGTCTGGTGTACATAATCCTAAAATCGTATGGAGTAAAGTGGTCTTGCCGCTTCCATTGGGTGCTATCATCCCTATTTTATCACCAGGGTTCAGTTCAAATGAAAGCTCATCCAATATTTTTTTCCCCGATCCATTAATATTTGATCCAGGATATGAAAATGAAATATTCTCAAGCTTTATTATGCTTTTTTCTTGTTTCAAAATAAAATCCAGTTCAAAATAAGATAAACCATTGATATGCTGCCATTAAAAACAATATTGATAGTAAAAATAATATACTTAGCCTATCAAGCCTGAACTTGTCAACTGTATGGAATTCACCGCAAAAACCTCTGCAAAGCATTGCCTGATGTACTCTTTTTGCCCGCATGGATGCACGTACAAAAAGCATGCCTGCAATATATGCATAGGTTTTATATGAATGGATACTGGTTTTTGATACAAACCCTCTGATTTTTGCAGCCCTGACAAGTCTCTGATATTCTTCAGATAAAACAAAAATATATCTATATGTCATTAAAACAAGAAATATAAATTTTTTGGAAACATAAAGTTTTTGCATTGCTTGCCCTAACACTCCAATGGTCATTGTTGCTATAAAAGCCATAAAAAATAAAATAATTGTAATTGATTTAATGGTTATAAGCGAACAATATTCCAAACCCTGTTTTGAAATATCAAATGACAAAAAATGAAAACAGACATCACCTTTAAAACTTATTGGGAGTACAATCCAGATCATGAAAAGAAATAACAACAAAGGTTTAAGTCTTTTGAAAATCTCAGAAAGGTTAATTGAAGCCATAAAAACCAGAAAAACAGATAATACAAGGCAGCCTGCAAGAAATTTAAAATCATTAAAATCATTAATCATGGCAACCCAAAAGGATAAAATAATAGCGCATAATACTCTTACACAAGGATTTATCCTATGAATAAACGAATCTTTTAATGCTATGGCTTCATTCTCTATCATTGTTTTTTTGTCTTTTTTTCTTAAAATATGCAATGGATATAAAAAAGGCAAAAATTATCAAAATGCCTGCACTGACATTTATAAATGAGGGCTGCTTTATCTCTTTTTCTTCTCTTTTTTCAGCTATTGCTTTAGTATTGCCACCCTTTATTGCCGGATATATCTCATCAAAACCTATTTTCCATTCACCCTTATGCCCCATACCAGCTTCAAGAATTATATTCAAGTAAGATTTGGAATCTGCCTTAAGAAACGGCTTGATTTTTTCAGGAATTTTGAACACAAACTTACCATTGTCCGTTGTAATGCCATTTAACAGGATATTTCCCTTTTCATCTTTGACAATAATTTTGCCTTTATTTACAAATTTATTTGAAGAAAATTTGCTTTCCGTATAAATTTTCCCATTTTCCGCCCAGGCAAAAATAAAAACCCTGTGGGCATAGGAATTTACAGGAAACAAAACAATTAATAAAAATAAATAGATTATGCCTGATATTCTTCTTGTTCTCATTTTTTGTGCCCTGGTTTTGGTTGCGGTAAAATTTCCGGATATACTTTTTTAAAAAAAGTTACACAAAATCCGGTAATAATGCCTTCGATTATCATAATTGGCAAATGTGCCGTAATAATTACCATTGTAATTTCTAAAAAACTCTTTTCCGTGAAATATAAAGCACAGCCGAGCAATACAGCAGACAATAAAATAGAAAATGCTCCTGCACAAAAACATGCAATAAATGTAATTTTATTACTCTTCCATATAAATGGAGAAAATACATAATAAACAATAATTGCAGGACATGCCATTACAATGGTATTAACCCCGAGTGGAGTCAAACCTCCGTATTGAAAAAACACTGCCTGTAAGAGTAATGCCACTAATATTGCAGGAAAAGCTGCCCAGCCCAGAAGTATTCCCACTATTCCATTTAAAATAAGATGAACACTTGAAGGACCTAAATTAACATGGATCAGAGATGCTACAAAAAAAGCCGATGCCAGAATTGCAACATTTACAATTTTATCATAATCAATATTTTTAAGCCCGATTGCAGTCCCTGCAACGGCAACAACTCCTCCTGCCGCCATTACAGGTATAGACAAAACTCCTTCTGATATATGCATAATATAATTTAATCCTTAAAATCTTCAAATTTAACCCATATAATGGCGCCCATCTCAATATCTTTATCCTGACCATTATATTTCATCTTTTTATCAGAGGTGGTTAATGCTGCAAAACCCCACCAACCTGATTTTGGAACAGCATAACTGAAAACTCCGTTTTTGTCAGCTTTTATTGACTGGGTCACCATATAAGATGTTGGAGCCGCTGCCTTTCCATCTTTATTATAATATTCGATTTCAACTTCTGCATAGGGAACAATTTTTTGATTGGATTTTACAATTCCCTGGAAAAGATTTCCCTTATATAATCCAAAGGGTTTTGTAAGAGGTATGATTTCAGTTTTTAAACCAATCTCATTATCCCAGCCTTCATCATCCCCAAATGCTGCAACATAGGTTTTTGTATAATGTATGATAAAACAATCTTCAGCAGGCTCCCAATAAGGTTTTGGAACCATGCAGAATGTATATATACCGGGGCGTTTAATTGCAAATTGGGTTTTCCATGCTTTATGATCCATAACCTTTGTTTTGTTTAAAGTACTTAATAATGATTTTTTCCCGCCATTTTGCATAACAAAAAAGCGCTCAGGCTTTACAAGTTCCATTCCATGGCCTTCAAAGGGATGGGAAAAAGATAATACCAGATCAACAACTCTTTTATCGTTCTGCATAACCATATTATCAGATGGTATAAGCATACCAAAATGGGCAAAAGCATTGTTGATGGTTAAAACCAGAAATAAAGATACTAATACAAATAATTTACCGGAAAAATTCATTATTTTACCTCCATAATTAAAAAAAATTGCAAAAAAAAACCACCAAGATTCTTCTGAATATAAAATCAGAATAAAACCTTCGTGGTTTAAATAATTAATATATAAATTTAATAAAAAATTATCAAACTTCTGTTTGAAATTTAATTGTTTTTATAACGATAAAAATTAAAGATGTCAAATACTTTTTAATATTAAATTTTTTATATCAATATTCAGATACAGATCTCCTTTGGTTGAAGCAGGATTCAGCCTTCCTAAACCTGCAAGCTTTAATTTTGTACCATTTTTCACTCCAGAGGGTATACTTACCTTATAAAATCTTTTATTAAAGCCCCAGGGAATATTTACAATCTTTTCAGTTCCGGTTATTGCCTCAATGGTGCTGATAATAATTCTGCCTTGCAAATCATAGGTATTTTCCATTGGATAAACTTTAATGATCTGGAATTTAGGTGTTTTCTTTTTTCTTGTAACCTTTTGCAAGATTGAATCTTTATTAACAATCGGTAAATATTTACTAAGTCTTATCAAAACCATCCCTGAAAGAAAACCGCCAATATGAGCCCACCAGGCAATCTGTGTCATTTGACCACCCTGCCCTGCAACACTGAAAAATTGTATTAAAAACCAACCGCCCAGAAAAATAAATGCAGGGATTTCAACAAAAAACGGAATTATAAAAATGGGAATAATGGTTAATATTTTTGATCTTGGATAAAGTAGAAAATATGCACCCATAATTCCTGCAATAGCGCCACTTGCGCCTATGGTTGGTACCTGGGACACAGGATTTAATGCAAGGTGGAAAAAACCTGAAAAAAGACCGCATAAAACATAGAAACATATATACCGAAAATGCCCCAAATAATCTTCAACATTATCACCAAACACAAATAAGAACAGCATATTACCTGCAAAATGAAAAAACCCTCCATGTAGAAACATGTAAGAAAACAGGGAAAAAATGTGATTAGTAAAAGAAAAATATATTGATATTGATTTTACATTATATTTTGCAGGGACAAGCCCATATGTATATAAAATCTCTTGATTTTGCAGCCCTGCCATCAGCTGAATCAAAAAAACAAATGCAGTAATTCCAATCAAAGTATATGTAGCAACAGGTCGTGTGCTTGAGAATTTTGTATCTCTTATGGGTATCATTTAACAATCCTTAAATTAAAATAAAAAAAAACTTTTCTATAATATCAGTACAGGTTATAACTGCAATAGGATTTATTATATGAAATAAATATTTTATGGGATCAAATGAATATACCTGACCAGAAAGAATGTTTTAATATCATTAAAAAAAATAAAATGATGGACCATATTATAAAACATTCCATAACTGTCAGCAATGTCTCAGGCTTTCTTGCAATCAGACTTAAAAAAACTTTCCCAAAATTAAATATTGAGCTTGCCCGTTCTGCAGGATTATTACATGATATTACTAAAACAAGGAGCTTTAAAACAGGAGAAAAACATTCTGAAACAGGAGGGCAACTTTTATGTGATCTAGGTTATCCTGAAACCGGTGATATAATAAGACAACATGTCTTTCTTGATCATTATAATAATACTCCTCCGGTGATTGAGGCTGAAATAATTAATTATTCAGATAAAAGAGTCCTCCATGATAAGATTGTACCCCTTGAAGAACGCCTTGATTACATATATGATAGATATGTTACAAATAAAAAATTCATAAAGCGCTTTGATTTCATGAAAAAAAACACTTATAATCTGGAAAAAAAAATCTTTGCCTATCTTGATTTTAAGCCTAGTGATATTGCAGCCCTGATATAAAACCTTTGATACTATAAAATCGCTTTAACATCTTTTGCTATTTGATTAAGGAGTTTCCTTTGTTTACCTTTCTCAGATTTCTCCTGATTTAATTTTTGTTTGATTTTATCAATTTCAATGGAATACATCTTAAATTGATCAATTATTGTTTCTTCAATTTCCTTTGATAGGAAGTCGATTAAAATATAGAAATATTTTTGCTTTATTTTTTGTTTAAGATCAAGGACCTGTATTTTAATTGATTTTAATATTTCATTTTTTAATCTGATGCAGGCTTTGTTAAACATAAAAGATTTACCAAAATCCACATCTTTGTCCAGTTTTTTAAGAACAAACCTTAATATTGAATGCATACCAAAACCTGCAAACGAATCTATTTTGATTCTGGCATTGTATCTAATTGTTATAGCTGCTGGAGGAGGCTTAACATCTAATCTTTGTTTAATAGAGTATAAATCAGCAATACCCAATTTATCAAAAAACATTTTCCCAAGCTTATTATGCAAATTAGATATCTTGATATTATAGGTGCTATATAATGAGATTGCCTGAGAATCAAGCTCATCCTCTAATTTTTGAATAAATTTTACGAAATCAGGGCTGACATTTTCAATAAAAAACTTGTTAAACTTATTTTTTAAATCCCGGGATAATAAATAAAGGGTTTTGGGTAAATCTTTTGTGGATATCCTGTCTTTCAATTGTTTGGTCCCTGCAATATAATTCTCAATAAATTTATCCATTTCATTAATTACAGAATTGTCATCCAATATAAAATAATTATCTATTTTACTATCTAATATATTTTTCAGGTCTGTATAAATTGTTTTGGAAGAACTGGCAAAAAATTTTTGAATAGTTCCTATATATTGCTGTATTTCCATTAATTCTTTTACAGCATTATCTGCAACAGCTTTGTTGTCAGAAAAAATCCCTTGATATAAGTCAATCTTTTTTAAAAGCCCCCTGGCAATAAAATTTATTCTTTTTAGAGGATTTGCTATAATAAGGTTTTGCCTGTCATTATTTATTTTATGATTAAAATCAATATCAAATCTTTCGGTTTCTTTTTTTAAATATTGTATTGTTTTATGATCGCTTTCCCAAGCTTGAACTATTTTGGCATCTTTTTGTGAAAACTTTGAGTCATCTTGATAAAAAAGATTATAAAATGATGATAAACTATAAAGGTTTAAATCTGGTAAGTAATGTTGCAGATCATGTTTTAAATTTTTCCTTATTTCCTTTAAATCTTCAAGGCAATCATGCTCGCTTAAATCACAATTTAATACAAAAATTAAATTATCACCAAGACCCATTCTAATGAGTATGGATAAAAATTTAATATCAGCTTCTCTTACGCCAGTTCTTGAGCTTATGATATATATTATCAGATTAGCGGTTTCAAGATATTTTAAAACACGGGATAATTGTATAATATCAATGGAATCAATTCCCTGACAATCAGCAATTTCAATATCATTATCAAACCCGCCAAAATCAATATCCAGTTTGACATCTTTTATAAAAAATGCCTTGGAAGGATCGCCTGTATAAATTGTATGGTCTGCAAATTTATTGTTTTTTAATTGAAGTAAAACCTCTTTTGATTTGATATTATTTTTGTAAAATGCATAATTTTCCAATATATTATCAAATAAAATACTTTCCGGCATTTCCTTATTTGCCTTGGATATTTTTTTTAAATAATCCCTGTCTTTTTTATTTTGCAGATTAAAATCAAGATCATGCCTGAAATAATCATCATTAATATTAAAAAGTAATTCTTTAATTTCTTTATTAATTTCACCCCATGATTTTAATAAAATTTTTGCCTTGAGCTTTTTTTTTCTTTGAATTCTTGTGACAACTGAAGTTACTACCCCCGCACCTCTTTTTAAAAAATCTTTATTGAACATGGAGTTAATAAACGTGCTTTTCCCTGATTTCACAGCTCCTGCTACACCTATTTTTATTAAGCCTGTATTTAAAAGAGTCGGTATCTCAAGACAATTTTCTTCCCATTTTCTGCATGTATCATCATAAAAACCATGGACATTTTTAATTTTATGACAAGTTTGGACAAGGGTAGAAGCCTTTTCTATGACTTCTCTATGAGACATATTTATCTGATCCATAAATATTTAATTATCACCAATCAACATCATGGCTTTTTCCCATTTCAAACCAATATCTTTTCCAAAAACAATATCTTCAGAAATACTACAACTTAACCATGCATTCTCGTTAAGTTCATTATCAAGCTGGAATGGTCCCCATCCTGCACAGCCTAAAAGAACGATAAATAATTCAGGTCCTTTTTGTAAAGCAATAGCTTCAAGGATATCTCTTGAGTTGCTTAAGCCAAGGTCAGGGGTGATTTGAAGGCAATCCATCCAGTCAAAGGGAGGACCATGAAGGACAAAAACACCATTTTGCTGAACCGGACCGCCCAGATGGATTTGAATTTTATCGACTCCTTCATTGCAAGTAATACCAATATCTTCAAACAGTTCCCTTCCAGTAAGAAGTGGATGAAGTTTATTAATAATTATTCCAAGAGCACCTGTCTCATTATGTTCACAAATACATGTAACACTCTGGGCAAAATTAGGATCAGGTAATCCTGGGACAGCTAAAATAAATTTCCCTTTAACACATTGAATTATATCATCAGACATCTATTTCTCCTCGTCCATATACATCATCATACCTGACAATATCATCTTCACCAAGATAGCTTCCTGATTGCACTTCAATTATTTCCAAAGGAATCCTGCCCGGATTTTTAATTCTATGCATAACACCCAATGGAATATAAGTTGATTGATCTTCATTTAAAAACATTTCTTTATCACCGTTTGTAATTAATGCAGAGCCTGAGACAATGGTCCAATGTTCTGCCCTGTGAAAATGTTTTTGTAATGATAATTTTGCACCGGGCTTAATAGTAAGTTTCTTTACCTGAAACCTGTCTGATAAATCCATGGTTTCATAGTGACCCCATGGTCGATAAATCTTTGAATGTTCTATTATTTCAGATCTCTTATTCCTTTGTAATTTTTCAACAATTTTTTTAACATCCTGTGCATTATTCTGATGTGTAACTAAAACTGCATCTTTTGTTTCAACTATGATCAGATCTTTGACTCCAACAGCTGCAACAAGTTTATCTTTTGCATTAATATAGCTGTTTTTTACATTATCCAATAATACATCTCCATGTAATACATTTTTATTCTTATCACTTGTTTGTGATTTATAAAGGGCATTAAATGACCCAATATCACTCCAGCTGATATCACATGGAATAATAACTCCTTTTGAAGTTTTTTCCATTACAGAATAATCTAGGGAATCAGATGGTACTTTTATAAAACTTTCTTTATCAAGCCTGAAAAAATCCAAATCATTCTTACCTTTATTCACGGCACTTCTACAGGGTTTAACTATTTCAGGAACAAATTTTTCAAGCTCTTTTAAAATTATGGAAGATTTAAACATAAACATACCACTGTTCCAGCAATATTCACCCGAATTAACATAATTTTCTGCATCTTTATGGCAGGGTTTCTCAACAAATTTTTCTATTTTCAAACCATTGGTTAAAAAAGGTAGTTTGTCACCCTTTTTGATATAGCCATAGCCTGTTTCGGGTTTTGTGGGAATAATTCCAAAGCAGACAAGATTACCGTTATTTGCAGCAGTTTCCCCAAGTGCAATTGCCTTGTGAAAATTTGCAATATTCTCAATTAAATGATCTGCCGGCAAAACAAGAAGAATAGGATCATCATATTTTTCTTTAGTCATGATAGAAGCGATTGCAATAGCTGCAGAAGTGTTTTTCCCAACAGGCTCAAGAGCAATCAGACAAGGATCAATATCAATTTTCCTCATCTGTTCTGCAACCATAAAACGATATTCATCATTACAGATTATAACAGGCGGATGAATATCATCACATCCTGAAAGCCTTAAAACAGTATCCTGAATCATGGTGTTTTTATTTATAAGATCAATAAGCTGCTTAGGATAATGTTGACGTGATAATGGCCACAATCTGGTACCAGAGCCACCTGCAAGTATTATCGGAATAATCATTGTCAAAGTATTCCCCTTTTAATATTTAACTTCAGTGTTTAACTTCGCTATATTCATTATCTTCTAATTCAAAATTTTCAATCTTAGTTTTAACATAATTTTTTCTACCTTTAAAACTTTTTATTAATTAATTTATAGACCGCTTGCCT
>CAZTEM010000107.1:0-9609 GCA_964612755.1 uncultured Desulfobacterales bacterium
TTTGACTATATTACACTTGTTAATCTTTAAAATAATTTTTGACCGAGAATTGCTGACCCTTTATCCTTATGCTTGAAAAATAGGGGTTTTTATTGTAATCTCCAATTAAATTTTATTTATTAGACAGCATAACAATATATTAATAGGGAATCTAATTATATGGAAATATATCAAGGAGTATTGCTTGGAATACTCCAGGGAATTACTGAATTTTTACCAGTGAGCAGCTCAGGACACCTTATTATTGGTCAACATTTTTTCAATATGACAGAGCCAATGCTTGCCTTTGATATCAGTGTGCATCTTGGAACACTTGCTGCGGTTATTATTGTTTTTGCCAGGGACATAAAAAAAATCATTATTTCCATTTTCCAGCCTGTTGCAAAAAAATCCGATCTGAAACTTTTGTTCCTCATTATCACCGGCTGTGTCCCTACTGCAATTATAGGATTAATAATAAAACAATGGGAAAACATTATTTTTTCATCAATTGTGCTTGTTGGATTTATGCTTATTGTCACCGGAACTATTTTATGGATGACCAAAAAAAACCAATCTATTGTGAATGACCGGGACAAAGATAAAGATATGGATACTTCAAAGTTCAGCTTTAAATCTGCTTTTTTCATAGGATTGTGCCAGGGAGTTGCAGTGATTCCGGGAATTTCCAGGTCAGGATCAACTATTGCAGCAGGTCTCCTTGCAGGGCTTGACAGAAAAATGGCTGGAAGATTTTCATTTCTCTTTTCTATCCCTGCCATTGCAGGTGCTGAACTATTACAAATAATCGGGTCAATGAAAAATCAACAAATGATATTTACCCAGGCTACAATTTTTGGCACCATTGCTTCATTTATCACAGGTTATATTGCCCTTATCCTTTTACTCAAGATAGTTAACAAAGGCAAACTCTACCTTTTTGCACCATATTGCTGGATTTTGGGCATGGCAATAATTTTTTACACTTTTTAGGCTTTGATCATAACAGGAGGGCTATGAACCCGCAAATTTTTAGAGAATATGATATAAGAGGTATTGCAGGAGAAGATATTACAGAAAATGATGCTGAGAATATCGGGAAAGCATATGGCAGCCTTATACAAAAACAGGGCAATAAAAAAGTGAGCGTTGGAAGAGATTGCCGACTGACTTCCAAAGAATTTTCTGCAAGCTTTATTAAAGGAATTCTTTCCACAGGCTGTGATGTGCTTGATATAGGGTTATGCCCTACTCCTGTCCTCTATTTTTCCATTGAACATTTCCCAACCCAGGGAGGTGCAATGATAACAGCAAGCCATAATCCTGCACAATACAATGGTTTTAAATTGATGAACGGGTCAGACTCCATTCATAGCCAGGGCTTGCAGGATTTACGGAAAATTATTGAGAAAAATAATTATATCAAAGGCAGGGGACAAAAAGAAAAAGCCGATGCCATTACTCCCTATAAAAAATTCCTGATTGATAATATTTCCATTGAACAAGGTATCAAAATAGGAGTTGATGCTGGCAATGGAACAGGCGGCATCACTGCAATACCAATTTTAAAAAAACTTGGGTGTGAAGTATATGAACTTTTTTGTAAACCTGACGGAGCCTTTCCAAACCATGCTGCTGACCCAACAATTAAAAACAATATGCTTGACCTGATTGAACTTGTGAAAACAAAAAAGCTTGATCTTGGGGTTGGATATGATGGTGACGCTGACAGAATAGGCATAGTTGATAAAACAGGCAGGCTTATCTATGGAGATCAGCTCATGGTTATTTTTGCAAGGGAAATACTTTCAAGAAAACCCGGAGCAACATTTATTTCTGAAGTTAAATGCTCTCTTAATATGTATAATGATATTGAAAAACATGGTGGCAGAGCAATAATGTGGAAAACCGGTCATTCATTGATCAAAAAAAAAATGAAACAGGAGAATGCCGCCCTGGCAGGAGAAATGAGCGGGCATATGTTTTTTAAGGACAGATATTTCGGGTTTGATGATGCCTTGTATGCGACATTAAGACTTCTTGAAATATTATATAAGGAAAATAAAAGTGTATGCGAACTTATATCTGATCTGCCTGAGACATTTAATACTCCTGAAATCCGAGTTGAATGCCCTGATCAAATCAAATTCAAAATAGTTGAAAAAATCTGCAATCTTTATAAAAAAAAGGCAAAGGTAATTGATATAGACGGAATGCGTGTTGTTTATGATGACGGCTGGGGACTGGTTCGAGCATCTAACACCCAGCCATCTCTTGTTTTAAGATTTGAAGCCACAACAAAAAAACGTCTTGATCACATACAAAAAGACATTGAAACAACCTTAAATACATTATTGGAAACCTATAAGGAAAATTAATATATAATATGGAATTATCACAACAACAACAAAATGCTGTTGAGCATATTGGCTCGCCTGCCCTTGTAGTTGCAGGAGCAGGGTCAGGTAAAACAAGAACACTTACAGCCAAAATATCATATTTAATTGATAAAGGGTTTGATCCCAAAAAAATCCTTGCCATCACATTTACAAACAAAGCTGCCGAAGAAATGAAATCACGGCTTTATAAAATGACAGGTCTTGGATTCCAGGATTTTCCATGGGTAAGGACTTACCATTCTGCATGCCTTATTATTTTAAGAAAACACGGGCATCTTTTAGGGTATTCACCTTCCATTCAAATTTTTTCAACTTATCAGCACCAGAAACTGGTAACAGAAATTCTGGTGAAACATAATATAGATAAAAAACAAAAAAACAAGGTTATGTCCATTATCTCAAAGGCAAAAAACTCAGGGTACCCTGAAAAATACTTTGATTCCATGCAGCCGATATTCGGCATTAACATGCCGGAAGTATTTAAGGAATATGAACAAAGACTCATGGAGATGAACTCTGTGGATTTTGATAATATCCTCCTTAAAACAAGGGATATTTTAAAAAACAATAAAGATATCAGAGAATATTTCCAGAATTATTTTAACTATATTCTGGTTGATGAATATCAGGACACCAATGATCTTCAGGAAGAAATAACAAGGTTACTCCTGGGAAATCATGGGAATTTGTTCTGCGTTGGAGATGACTGGCAGGCAGTATATGGATTCAGAGGCAGTAATGTTGATCATTTTTTAAGTTTTCCTGAAAAATATGACAATTCAAAAATCTTTAAATTAGAGGAAAACTACAGGTCGGCAGATGAAATTGTCCAGGCTGCCAATGACTTAATAGATTCCAATCCTGATAAAATGGATAAAAAATGCTTTTCCAAAAAAAGCGGCGGCAGTGTTGAAATCCATGATTTCATGTCTGATTATGAAGAAGCTGAATGGGCAGCAAGAAAAATATTTGCCCTGGAAAGCCGTGGACAAGGCGTGCCCTTTGATAAAATTGCAATTATTTACAGGACAAAATTCTGCTCTCTGCCCTTTGAAAAAATATTCAGGCAATACAAAATCCCCTATAAAATGATGGGTGCCCAGGGGTTTTTTGAAAGAATGGAAATCCTTGATATTAACTCATATCTCAGCTCTGCTGTATTTCCCAATGATGATGTCTCCTTTGAAAGGATAATCAATACTCCGAGAAGAGGTATAGGTCCATCACTTTTAAAAAAAATACACTCTTTCAAACTTGAAGGGATGAGCCTTCAAGATGCCGCAAGAGCGACTCTCCACGAAAAAATTCTTTCTGCAAAAGTACACGCAAGCCTTAAAGCACTTTTTGAACTTTTGGACTCGCTCTCTGACCTTTCTCCCCGCCTTGCCATTGATCAGGTTATTGCCAATACACAATATTTTGAATATCTAAAGAAAAAAACAAAAACCAAGGAAGAATTTATATCAAAAACAGAAAATATCGAACAATTAAAATATAATGCAACAACTAAAGATAACCTTCTAGAATACCTTGAAGAAGCAGCTTTGATACGAGAAGACAAAGAAGATGATAAGGACAATGAAAATGGAGTCGCCCTGCTTACCATACATGCAGCAAAGGGGTTAGAATATGATGCAGTGTTTATAGTTGGGTGCGAAGAAAATCTTTTTCCCCATTGGCGTTCCCTTGCTGGCAATAAAGGAGAGCTCCATGAAGAAAGAAGACTTATGTATGTAGCCATGACAAGGGCAGAACGTTTTTTATATCTTACCCATGCAAATTATAGAAAAGGAAATTTTGCCCACAGAAGCAGGTTCCTTGACCATATTGAAGAAGCTATCAGTTAAACCTTAAATCTAATGGCTCAGGGTTTTATCCTGATTGAAGGATAAATCCCTTTATTTTCACCTGAATTATAGGGTTGAATTGTATTAAACGAGATGTTTTGATCGTCCTGGGCATGCCCTCGCTCATTTTCTCCATCAAAAAACGCGCCGTTCCCTTCAAGGATATGACCGATTCTATCGCTAAAAGATTTAATAAACACCTTACCGCTTCCTTTGAATGTCATCTCTCCAATATTGAGAATATCTTCTGCTTTGCTAAGTTCATCAAGACAAATTGAGTTAAAGCGCAAATCTTCTTCGCATTGTATAATACCCCAGACAAGATGATTGTCAGGAATACTCAAGGGTTTTTCAATATCAATAATGGTATGGGGCATAACAATACAGCCTTTACCCACAGACAATCTTGCATATTCTTTCCCGTAAAGAAAAGAGTTGAACCCGACAAATATTTTTAATCCCATATCTGCATTAATTATTTTACCGCCATGGGCAGTCACATTAAGACCTGTTAATTTAGAATTAATTATATAAGTATTCTCCTGGGCATTTGATCCGTCCCCCATTTCTGCATTTTCAAGATAGGCTCTTTGGGAGACAAGGACATTTTCTCCAATCTTGGTATTGCCTTTTATTACAGAATACCTGTTAACAGCAGAGCTTTCAGGTGCTGCAACTCCATCAAAATTAACAAGCTTAAAAATCTCTTCATATTCAGGTTCAAAATTCTTTACAAATTCATAGATTATACCCCTTGGTTGAAAAGATCTATTAACACCAATATATTTTGAAAGAATATTTGCAGGCAGATTATATTTAAACTCAAAATCATTACTTTTTATCCATACAATGCCAGGGTCGATTTTCTTATGGAAAAGCTCGCCGGTCTGGATATAGGAAAACTCACCAATTATGCATGAATGAAGGTTCATAAGATCAACAGTTGAAAAAGCTCCCAGGAAACATCCTGCAATGGTGGAGCCATGGATATTGGCATAATGTGCTGACACAGTATTTCTTATTGTAAATTCTTCAGGTGTTTCAGGATTATGGGAATTGCTGTGAACAAGGGTTTTATAAAGCAAACTATAAGTAATTGCAATGGTCTCGTCCTTTAAAAGAGGGAGGGGATTTTTTGCATCTAAAATATCTCCTTTTCTTTTTAATTCATCTCCCCTTACATCACTCTTATAAACAATTGATCTTCCTATATAACAATTTCCAAGAAAATAACTTCCTGCCATACTTGAATGCTTAAAATTAAAATTTATGGGATGATGGGTGGTAATTCCATAGGAAGCATAGAATTTATCAAGTTTATCATATTCAATTGTATTTTTAGAAAATACTCCTGTGTCAAAATCAAATTCACTTAAGTTTGCGTTTGTACGCCCTATTATCTGTTCATTCAGCATTTTTATATTTTTCATGTTTGGTTCCCAATATGTTTGACATTATGATTTTTTTCCATTACCTTACATGGTTAATAATTCATTGTAAATACCACACTATGATACTGATATTTATGTGGAACTATATAAAAAATTAAAAAGGCCAGCATCTCCTTTTTGGAAAAGATGCAAAATATTTTGTATTATAAAATTAAGGTGAATTTATGTTAACAAAAATTTTTCCATTCCTGCTATGGTTTAAAAACTATAACAGAGAAAACTTAAGTGCAGACGTAATTGCCGGCATTACAGTGGCAATGGTTTTAATCCCGCAATCCATGGCATATGCCCAGCTTGCAGGACTTCCTGCATATTATGGCTTATATGCAGCATTTTTACCCCCAATGGTGGCAGCGCTTTTCGGGTCCAGCCGCCAGCTTGCAACAGGACCTGTTGCAGTAGTCTCTCTCATGTCAGCTGCCTCTTTAGAACCCCTTGCCACAGCAGGTGGTCCCGAATTTATTGCCTATTCAATTATTCTGGCATTAACTGTAGGATGCTTTCAATTATTTTTAGGTGTATTTAAACTCGGTCTTGTTGTTAATCTACTTTCCCACCCGGTCGTAAACGGGTTTACCAATGCCGCGGCAATCGTAATTGCATCATCACAATTTTCAAAATTATTCGGGGTTTATGTGGATAAAGCTCCCCACCATTACCAAACCATAATAAACGTATGCAAATCAGCTATGCATTATACACATTTGCCAACCCTGATAATGGGAATTTTGGCAATACTTATTATGGTTATTTTAAAACGTGTTAATCCGAAGATTCCCAATGTTCTTGTGGCTGTAGCCGTGACTGTATTGATTGCAAAATTTGCAGGATTTAATAATGACAGATATATAACCCTTGAAAGTATCCATGATACAAATATTGTCAACACGATTCATGATTTTAATACAGACGTTAATAAAATTGAAATACTAAGCACAAAAAGAGCATCATTAAATATAAAACTTAAAAATATACAGAATGAAGAAAAAAAGCATAATGTCCATGGTGCTTCCATTGCAGAACTCACTGTAAGACATGAGCTTGAATTAATTCAGGCTGATATTGATCATTTAAAATATAAAGCACATACCACTCGAGAAAATTTACGACTTACTCATTTTTATACTGCAGACAATACAATAGACAACCCTGTTTTTTATACTGATTCAACATTACCTGCAAATTTTAAAACCGATGGCAGAAAATGGAGAATCAAAGTTAAAAACAAACCTTTAAATCTCACTGATTTAAAGATGATCGGAGCAGGTGCTGTTGTGGGAGATATCCCAAAAGGACTGAAAATAGGAATACCAAAAGCCCCAAAAAATACATCCTATGTGTCAGTATTTTTGCAACTATTTCCATTTGCTGTTATTATTTCCCTTCTTGGGTTTATGGAAGCGATTGCCATTGCAAAATCCATGGCAGCCAAAACAGGACAAAAACTTGATCCGAATCAGGAACTTATTGGTCAAGGTCTTGCAAATATTATTGGCTCGTTCGGTCAAAGTTATGCAGTATCAGGTTCATTTTCCAGATCATCTGTAAATCTTCAGGCAAATGCTGCAACAGGTATTTCTTCTGTTGTTACAAGTATTGTGGTTGCAGTAACTCTTCTTTTTTTCACACCGCTTCTTTATCATCTACCCCAGGCTGTGCTCGCAGCAGTGATTATGATGGCTGTTATCGGTCTTATTAATACAAGTGGTTTTGTGCATTCATGGAAAGCAAAAAGATCTGATGGTATAATCTCAATTATAACTTTTGTCTGCACCCTTTACTTTGCTCCCCATCTTCATGAAGGCATTTTAGTAGGAGTCTGCCTTACCTTTGCTCTTTTTATTTATAAGAATTTAAGACCAAAAGTTGCGCGGCTTTCAAAATCCCATGATGATACATTGGTGGATGCAGTTAAATTTGATCTAAAAGAATGCAATCACATTGCTGTTGTCAGATTTGACGGTTCACTGATCTTTACAAATGCAACTTATCTGGAAGACAAGGTATTGGAATATATTGCTGATAAACCTGATCTTCTGCACGTTTTAATTGAAGCAAGCGGTATTAATGATATTGATGCTTCAGGAGAAGATGCTTTATCAATACTTGTAACCACCATGCGTGACAGTAATCATGATATATCTTTCTGCGGTCTAAAAGAGAGAGTCCTTGCTGTTATGGAACGAACTCACCTTATAAATAAAATCGGAGAAGAAAATATCTACCCTGATGCACGACAAGCTTTGGAATCAATTTATAAAAAAATCCATGCAACAGATGGCTGTGACACATGCCCGCTCAGAGCTTATGTTGCCCAGGCAGCTAACTAATTGATTATAAAAGTAAAAAACCCGGGGTTAATATTCCCGGGTTTTTTTTATGCAAAAAATTCCTGCCTGACCCTTTGAGACAACCCTTTTGTAAGTTCAAGAACTTTTAAAGCAGCCTTAAAGCTTATGGAACCTGTACCACAACTTGGAGCAATAAAAATCTGCTGTAAAAGCATATTTTTGTCTATTCCTATTTTCTGTGCATGGTTAAGCTGAATCTCAAATTTTTGAAACAAACTATCAACGCTCTCTTTTTCAATTATATCTTCCTTGTCTGTAGGCACTATACCCCATGCTAAAAGAGAGCCTCTTTTTAGATAGTCTATAATTTCATCAGGAAAAAGAATAAATTTATCAAAATAAGAATATGCATCAAAGCTGATTACATCAATATCTGACTCAAGCAGCATATCCCATTGTGTATTGGCACAAACATGGACGCCGGCAAGCCCATTTTCCTTGTGTACAGCATCAACTATTTCTCCAACACTTTCTCGTACATCTTCCTTTGTAATTGTGATATATGCTGATGTTCCAAATCCTGCAAGACTTGGCTCATCAATAAAGATAATAGGCATTGCACCTCTTTTATTAAATTCTCTTGCCTGCCATTTAGCATTCATGGCAAGTTTTTTAACAAAGACCTCTCTTAATTGTTCATTATAAAAAATTGATCTGTCATTTTGATCTTTTACAGCAATCCCAAAAGTTACAGGTCCTGCTACCTGACCTTTAAGCGCCATACATGCAAGCTTCTTGTCATTAATTTGTTCATCAAGTTTGCGCAAAAAAGCTGTAAAGCCCTTACCTGTTTCAGAAGTAAATATAAAATCAGATGATTCAATGTCTTTATTACCCTCGGTTACACCAAGATATTGTTCAAAAAAAGCAAGGTATTCCTCATCAAACTCTGGTTTTTCAGTATCAATATATGATTTCCCATCTTTTCTAACCAATCCCGGCATACCCGGAATAAACTGCTCTATCATTCCCTCCTCAATAAACATGGGAAGCTGTGGCCAAAGCGGCACTTCAGGAGTATATTTGAAAATAAGTTCTGTTGCTTTTTTATGATCACTCATGGGTAGACTCCCGATTAGCACAGGGAAAGCATTTGCCTTAAATTTTTCCATAATAACTAAATCCTTTTTGTAAAACATATGAAGATATATTAATATCTTTATATACTTTAAAAAACAATAATCTGTCAAGTAAATAAAATCAATTGAGTTAAAGTCAACCCAGCAATTCTCGATTAAAATTATTTTTGAGATTAACAGGTGTAATCAAGTATGATCAGGTATAATATAGTCAAATCACCTGCATAAAAATTTTGTAAGCTTGGTTATTATACGAGGAAATAAATGGAAGAAGGGAGGCAGCCTCCCTTTACCCTATCTTATACCATAAAAGACAATATGACATAGTTATTCTACAAATAATATACGAATTTACAGGATATTCCTTAATACAATTGTACCTGATTTTGAACTTATAAAGTTGATTACTAAGTGATTGAACATACCAGGTTTATCGAAAAAAAATCCACTATCTGTCAAAATTGACAGGTTATTGAAAAGGTAATGAAACAATAGAATAAGAA
>CAZTEM010000108.1:0-9525 GCA_964612755.1 uncultured Desulfobacterales bacterium
CTGACACGGGGATTTTCAGTCCCCTGCTCTACCGACTGAGCTACCTGGGCAAAAACGAGACGTAATATATGCTTTTTTCATTAGTATGTCAAGAAAAATTGTGCTAAATATCACCAAAATAATGTTGGATTAGAGAAACTGCTGTTATTGAGGCTGTTTCAGCTCTTAAAATTCTTGGACCAAGGGAGCAGAGATTAAATCCTGACTCTTTTGCAAGGTCAGCTTCTTTTTTGGAAAAACCTCCCTCAGGTCCTATCAGAATACAAATATTTTTGATATTTTCTGCTTTCTGATTGATTGCCCTTATGGAGGTTAGTGCTTTTTCCCAGAATATGATTTTCAGATCAAAGTATGATGTGACTTTTATTATATCAGAAAAAGTGATGGGTTCATGGATTTCAGGGACTATACTGCGATTGCATTGTTTTAAAGCTTCTTTTGTAATTTTTTCCCATCTTTGAATACGGGCATTTAATTTTTTTTGATTATATTTAGGTATTGTTCTCTCGCAGAAAAAAGGAACCCAGGTATAAATGCCAAGTTCTGTTAGATGTTTTACAAGGAAATCCATTTTTTTATCCTTGAGCATTCCTTGAAAAATTGTAATCTGTACAGGAGATTCAAATGCTGAAATGTGAGATTCTTTTATTTCAAGTGTGATTTCATCAGAAGATATCTTTGAAATTATTGCACTGAAATCTTTGCCGTGACCATCTGTAAATATGATCTTGTCATTTACGTGCATCCTTAAAACTTTTACAATGTGTTTTAGGTCTTGCCCCGTAATAAAGGCTTTTTCACCAATAATATTTTTATTTGGAATAAGAAATTTTTGCATAATTAGAATTAATAAAGCATAGGCAATGATAAGTAAATACTTCAAGTTTAAAAAAACCTTTATTTATTAGGTTGACTTAGCATGAGCACTTTGATATTTTTGAGAAGATATTGTAGAGAAGTATTAATACCACTTTATGGAGACCTATTTCTGATATGACAAAGTCTACAGACATGGCAGGGAAAACAAATGAGCCTAAACCAGGGCAGATTGAGCTTACGAGTATTGTAGATGGAAATGTTGCAGGTGATTTTAAGGACGAGATTATTGAGCTCACCAATATAGTGGATGATGACGCTTCATTGGATGAACTGACAACTATTATTGACCTCACTGATATTGTTGATGGCAATTCTTCTATAGATGCAATGACAGATGTTATTGATCTTGATGATATAGCTGATGGTGATACAAGTAAATCTGCAAAAGAGTCATTGGAAAAAGATGGTGAAGAAGTTTTTGTGGAAGTTGATGAGGACTATATTGAAGTCACTGACGAGCCCTTTGATGCCGATGGAACCGGAGAAGACGACGAATTCGATATGGAATTTGATGAAGATGATAAAGGGAATAAACCAATGTCTGGTTTGTCAAAATCTGCTGGGACTGCATTTGATATGGAAAAGGTAAAAGAGCTTGTAAGGCAGGAAATAGGCAACCAGTTGGCAGAAAATGAACAAGATGTGGATGATAATGAAACCAATAATATTGAATTGGATATTCCACCTGAAGAAATTAAGACTGCCATAGAAAAAATTATTCAGGAAAAATTTTCTGAAAATATTGAATCTGTTTTTTTTGAAGTTATGGAAAAAGTTATGGAAAAAGAAATTGCAGCAGTAAAAAAGAATATGCAGAAAGATCTTGATAATATTATAAAAAGTTAAATAATAAGATTTCATTATTGTTATATCCAGGGGGTTAAATAAACCCCCTTTTTAATTTATGAACGTTTCAGGAGTTGTGTTTTATGAATGATGATCTGCTTGATAAAAGTTATGATCCGGCTGGCATTGAAAAAAAATGGTATAAATTCTGGGAAGAAAATAAATATTTTCATGCAGAGGATAAAAGTGATTTAAAACCATATTGTATAGTTGTCCCACCGCCCAATGTTACAGGTGTCTTACATATCGGTCATGCTTTGACTTTTACTGTTCAGGATATTATGTGTCGTTATAGAAGACTTGTAGGGGACAATGTCCTTTGGATGCCGGGAACAGACCATGCAGGCATAGCAACCCAGAACGTTGTTGAAAAAGCTCTTGCAAAAAAAGGTAAATCAAGGGATGAGCTGGGACGTGATAATTTCATAAAAGAAGTATGGAAATGGAAAGAAGTCTCTGGCGGGGCAATTATTAATCAATTAAAACGACTTGGTGCTTCCTGCGATTGGGATCGTGAACGATTTACCATGGATGAGGGTCTTTCAAAGGCTGTTAGAAAAGTTTTTGTCACTCTTTATAATGATGGGCTTATTTATAAGGGACAATATATAATCAACTGGTGTCCTCGATGCAAAACAGCTCTTTCGGATTTAGAAGTTGAATATGCGGAAAAAGACAGCACTCTTTATCATATTAAATATCCTTTTGAGAATAATAGCGATGAAGGTCTTATTGTTGCCACCACAAGACCTGAGACAATGTTTGGTGATACAGCTGTTGCAATAAACCCTGAAGATGAAAGATATAAAGATTTGTCAGAAAAAAATGTTATCCTTCCCCTGGCAAACAGAGCTATTCCCATAATAAAAGATAAATATGTTGATATAAAATTCGGCACAGGAGCTTTAAAGGTTACTCCTGCCCATGATATTAATGATTTTAATCTTGGGGAAAAGCATAATCTTGAAATTTTAAAGGTCATTGATGAAGATGGTAAAATGACATCAAAAGCAGGATCTTATGAAGGTCTTGATAGATTTGAGTGCAGGCAGAAAGCGGTTGCAGATTTAAAAAAACTTGGACTTCTTGTAAAAAAAGAGCCTTTGCAAAATAGTATTGGAGAATGCTACAGGTGCAAGACCATTGTTGAACCGTTTCTTTCAAGCCAATGGTTTGTAAAAACAAAATCCCTTGCCCAAAAAGCCCTGGAAGCAGTTAAAGAAAAAAACACCAGGATTATTCCTGATATCTGGGAAAAAACATATTTTGACTGGCTTGAGAATATAAGAGACTGGTGTATTTCCCGGCAAATATGGTGGGGGCACAGAATTCCGGTATGGAAGTGTGCTGACTGCGGTAAATATACTGTTGAGGAAAAAGACCCGGATATCTGCTGTAAATGCGGCTCCAATAATATTTCCCAGGAAGAAGATGTTTTAGATACCTGGTTTTCCAGTGCATTATGGCCTTTTTCCACAATGGGATGGCCTGAAAACACTGATCTGTTAAAGACTTTTTATTCCACCAGCCTTCTTGTTACAGGATTTGATATACTTTTTTTCTGGGTTGCAAGGATGATGATGATGGGGCTTTATTTTATGAAAGATGTCCCATTTGATGATGTGTATATACATGCCCTTGTGCGGGATGAACATGGGAAAAAAATGAGTAAATCCAAAGGGAATGTAATAGATCCTTTAAAAATTATTGATAAATATGGTGCTGATGCTTTTCGTTTTACTCTTGCAGCTTTTGTTGCCCAGGGCAGAGATATTAAAATGTCTGAAGACAGGGTGGAAGGATATCGTCACTTTGTAAACAAATTATGGAATGCCTCAAGATTTGCTCTTATGCATATTGATGATAAAAGCCTGGAAAATGATTTTGTACAAGCTGAACCAATAACAGAATTATCGAATCTGGATCAGTGGATACTTTCCAGATCAGCTGATACTGCTGAAAAATTGAAGAATGGAATCGAAGACTATAAGTTTAATGAAGCTGCAAATTATATTTATCAATTTGTATGGCATGAATTTTGTGACTGGTATATTGAGGCTTCAAAGCCTGCACTTTTTGGAAAAGAGGGTGAAAAAAGAAGTAAAAGCGCAAAAGCTGTTTTATCTAAAGTTTTAAAGGATATTCTTATTATGCTTCATCCTTTTATGCCTTTTGTAACTGAAGAAATATGGCAGGTCCTGCCTGTAAGCCAGGGCTCAATTATGAAGGCCTCCTTTCCCTATGATATTGATTATAATAGAAAAGTTTATAATGCAGATATGGAAAAAGGGATGGAATTTGTATTTGACCTTGTCTCAGGCATAAGAAATGTGAGGAGTGAAATGAATATTCCTCTTTCAAAAAGGCTTAATGTCCAGGCTCAGACAGCAAACAAGGATGATATCCGGTTAATTAAAGATAATTCATCAATTATTATTGACCTTGCCAAACTTGATGAACTTGATTTGATTAAGCCGGATCAAACTGCACCTGAAGCATCTGCCAGTGTAGTTGTAGGAGATACTGTTTTATTTGTTTCATTAAAAGATGTGGTGGATCTTGCAAAAGAAGAAAAACGCCTTAAAAAAGAGATCGAAAAGTTTTCCGGGGAATTGGAACGTGTTTCAAACAGACTTCAAAATGAAAGCTTTCTTGAAAAAGCTCCCGACGAAATTATTAATAAGGTAAAGAATCAATATAAAGAGCTTAAAGAAAAAAATGATAAACTTGTGGATAGCCTTGATAAAATAGTAAAAGTTAAACAAGACGTATGAATACTTTATGAATACTTTAGAAGAACTTATATCCCTATCTCTTTTTGAAGATTCAGGACTTGGGGATATTACAAGTGAAAATTTAATTGAAGAACAAGCTTCAGGTTCCGGGCTTATTATTGCTAAGGAATCTCTGGTGCTGAGTGGTATTGATGTTGCCTCAAAAGTATTTAGGAAATTGGATAAAAATGCAGAGATTAAATTATTTTTTTCCAATGGAGACATGTTAGAAAAAGATGATATTATTTTAAAAATTCATGGCAATCTCATAAGTATGCTTAAAACCGAGAGAGTTGCTTTGAATTTTTTGCAACGCCTTTCAGGTATTGCAACTTATACCCGGTCAATTGTTGATCAACTTGATAAAAATACAAAAGCAAAGATCGTGGATACAAGAAAGACTACTCCGGGTTGGAGAAGTATTGAAAAGGCTGCAGTACGTGCCGGAGGTGCATATAATCACAGGACAGCACTCTTTGATGGAGTTTTAATCAAAGATAATCATATTGCCATTGCAGGCTCAGTACAAAAGGCTGTGGACATGATCAGACCTAAGTTATCCCATCTTTTAAAAATAGAGGTTGAAGTATCAACCATGCAGCAGGTAAAAGAAGCTGTTAAGTCCGGTGCTGAGGTGATTATGCTGGACAATATGGATTTGCCTTTGATGAAAAAGGCTGTGAAATACATTGATAAACGCGCTATTGTGGAAGCATCAGGCAATATGGACAGGCAGAATATTAATAAAGTCGCTGCAACCGGAGTTGACATTATTTCCATGGGAGCTTTGACCCATCAGGCAAAATCAGTTGATATGAGTATGAGAATAACCAGAGATCAATTATAGATTTATGTCATAATTTTATTTGGAGTTAATTTGGATTATAAAGCAGAAAATATTAGGAATTTCAGTATAATAGCCCATATAGATCATGGCAAGTCAACTTTGTCAGATCGAATGATACAGCTTTCAGATATAATAGCTGACCGCGATTTCCAGGATCAGATTTTAGATTCAATGGATATTGAACGAGAGCGGGGAATTACCATAAAATCCCAGACAGTGTCTCTTCCCTATAAGGCAGATAATGGCGAAACATATCTTTTAAACCTTATTGATACACCTGGTCATGTTGATTTTACCTATGAGGTTTCCCGGGCACTTGCAGCCTGTGAAGGAGCTTTGGTTATTGTGGATGCAAGTCAGGGCGTGGAAGCCCAGACCCTTGCCAATATATATCTTGCCATGGAGCATGACCTTGATATCATACCTGTTATAAATAAAATAGATCTTCCTTCGGCTGAAATACCCTGGGTAAAGGATCAGATTACAGAAGACTTGGGTCTGGACGGGGATACAGCTCTTTTAATCTCCGCTAAAAACGGTATAGGTATTGAAGCTGTGTTTGAAACCATTGTAAATGAAATTTCTCCTCCTGAAGATAAGTCAGATGATCCTTTAAAAGCTCTTGTTTTTGATTCTCACTATGATCCATATAGAGGTATTATCGTGCATTTAAGGGTTTTTCAGGGTAGTATTAAACCCGGTGATAAAATTATGTTTATGTCCAATGGTGTTGAGTATACCATAGAAGAAGTGGGTTTGTTTCAGATTGTAAGAAAACCCCAGAAACGACTTCTTGCAGGGCAGGTGGGATACATTATTGCAGGGATAAAGGTTATAAGTGATGTAAAAATAGGAGATACCATCACTTTAAAGCAGAATTCATGTGATACTCCTGAAGCAGGGTTTAAGGAACCAAATTCCGTGGTATTTTCTTCAATATACCCTGTCGCATCGGACGATTATGAAGAACTTACAGATGCTCTGGGCAAATTAAAACTTAATGATGCAGCTCTTATATATGAAAAAGATTCATCTGCTGCTTTGGGTTTTGGTTACAGGTGCGGATTCCTTGGACTTTTACATCTTGAGGTTGTTCAGGAACGACTTGAAAGAGAATACAATATTTCATTGATTCTTACTGCTCCTTCAGTTAAATATGAAATAACAAAAACAGATGGAGAGGTCGTTATTATTGATAATCCCTGTTTTTGTCCTGATCCTGCGGAAATTGATTTTGTAAAAGAACCATATATTAATGCAACCATTATTGTACCTGATAAATATATGGGTAATGTAATGCAGCTTTGTTATGACAATAGAGGAGAGAGTAAGAATTACCAATACCTTACAAGCTCCAGAGTGGAAATGAAATTTGAATTGCCCCTTGCCGAGGTAATTTATGAATTCTATGATAACTTAAAAAGTGTAACCCAGGGGTATGGGTCTTTTGATTATGAGATTGCAGGGTATCAAAAAACCGATCTTGTAAAGCTTGATTTTTTAGTAAATCAGGAGCGTGTTGATGCTCTGTCAAGATTAATACATAGAGATAAAGCTGAAGCACGTGCCAGGATCGCATGTAAAAAATTAAAAGAAGAAATCCCCCGCCAGATGTTTAAGATACCGATCCAGGCAGCCATTGGCGGAAAAATTATTGCAAGGGAAACAGTTAATGCCTATCGAAAAGATGTCACAGCAAAATGCTATGGCGGTGATATCTCAAGAAAGCGCAAGCTCCTTGAAAAGCAGAAAAAAGGGAAAAAGAGAATGAAAATGGCAGGAAAAGTTCCCATTCCTCAATCTGCATTCCTATCTGTTTTAAAATCAGATAATTAGATTGTTCAAAGTTAATCTTGAACAATTTTGATTGTTCTGTCCTTTGTTAGATGAATTGTAGTTTTGATTTCATCTATGTCAAAATCCTTTTTCATTGGAAATATCAATTTGACTAAAATTACTACCTGTTCTATTTGTACCACCTGTTGGTATTAATAAAAAGGGGGTGAGTTTTATGTTGCACCGTATATGAAGATCTAATTGAAAAATCGTTATTTTTATCAGGTTGATAATTTTAGGCCATGTATACACAAAAGGCGGTGTGACTATGTTTTAATCATAACATAATAATCTTTTTTTAATCGCTTGTAAGTGTATGCCTGCAGCATTTTAATAATTTTAAAAAAGGAGATATTATGTTACTCAAACCTGTTTCTCGTTTTCTTGCTTCTAAATGGGGAATCATTCTAACCGGAGCTGTAATAGGGACTTTAGCTTCTATTCTTCAAAAATTTGGAAATCCACCCAATATGGGTATATGCGTAGCTTGTTTTGAACGCGATATCGCAGGTGCGCTTGGACTTCACAGAGCATCTGTTGTTCAATATATCAGGCCTGAAATTTTAGGATTTGTTCTCGGGTCAATGGTTGCAGCATTTATTTTTCGTGACTTTAAAGCCAGAACCGGTTCTGCTCCCATTGTCAGATTTGTTTTAGGTGCTTTTGCAATGATAGGCGCTCTTGCTTTTTTAGGCTGCCCCTGGAGAGCCTTGCTGCGGTTAGCCGGCGGAGATATGAATGCTGTTATAGGATTAATTGGCTTAACAATCGGAATAGCAATTGGCGATCAATTCCTTAAATATGGGTATAATCTGGGTCGTTCTCATAAAACCTATTATTCAGCAGGATTGGTCATGCCTGTGATAATGGCAGGGCTATTAGCTTTACTCATATTTTCACCCAGGTTCAGTGCAAACGGGGCAGTTTTTTTCAGTGAAAAAGGACCTGGCTCCTTACATGCACCAATATTAATTTCATTGTCCATAAGTTTATTAATTGGTTTCATAGCTCAGCGTACACGCTTTTGTACCATGGGATCAATCCGTGATGTGATATTAGTGGGAGATCTTCATCTCATGAGAGGAGTGATAGCACTTGTTATATCAGCTTTTGCCATGAATTTGATATTAGGGCAGGTAAATTTTGGCATAATTGCCCAGCCAATTGCCCATAGTAATCAGTTGTGGAATTTAACAGGAATGGTTCTTGCCGGATTGGCCTTTGTTCTGGCTGGAGGATGCCCCGGAAGGCAGCTTGTTTTGTCAGGTGAAGGAGACACGGATGCTGGAATCTTTGTTTTAGGTATGATTACAGGTGCAGCCTTTGCCCATAATTTTGGATTGGCGGCAAGACCAGATAAAATTATTAATGGCAGTTTACATGTCGGTGGTATTTCTTCTGCCGGTATAACAGCGCTGATAATTGGAATAGTGTTCTGCTTGATTATTGGATTTACCATGCGTGAAAAAATATAAGGAGGTTTAAAATGAAAATTGATGCATGCGGGCTTTCATGTCCTCAACCGGTCATTTTAACAATGAATGCCATAAAAGATAATAAATCTTCCATAGATGTTCTGGTTGATAATAATTGTGCCTGTGAAAATGTACAGCGCCTGGCTGAAAACAAGGGTTACCAGATAGAAATCACAAATTCAGGTGGAAAAATTCAAATGAAATTAACCAGATAATTTTATCATGCAATAAATCCTGCCAGTTTCATTTAAAAATAGTGGAGCAATTGTTTTAATTTATTCCTCTGTGGGATTGGCAGGCAACCATGTCTGGGTGCGGTAAAGAAAAAGAATATATCCTCTTAATTTCAGCTTGCCGTCTTCTATCCATAGTTTACAATCATAGACTTTTCCATTATGGGGATCAAGAATTGTTCCGTTTTTAAATTTGTTACCGATTTTTTCCAGGTTTTTTAAAATTATCATGCCTTTTATGGGCTGATCCTTGCGAGGATCATCACTGGCACATTTATCACAGATAGGGTTTTGATCTTCGTCAGGTTCCCGGAAAAGTTTAATTATTTTTCCAAAATATTTTTCGTTTTGTTTATATATTTGAACAATGGATTTTTTCTTACCTGTTTTATCATCTATGGTTTTCCATAATCCCTCTATGGACTGGTCTGCAGCAAAAGTATAATGAACAAAGCATAATGGTAATAACAGACATACAAGCAGAATTAACATTTTTTTTAACATGGGAATCTCCGCAAATGTTTGAATTAAATATATTTTATTAATGATTATATTCAGATTTTAAAATAGTCAAGCACAATGTGATAAATACAGCAATTCTCGGTCAAAAATTATTTTAAAGATTAACAAGTGTA
>CAZTEM010000109.1:0-9410 GCA_964612755.1 uncultured Desulfobacterales bacterium
AGGAATGTATAATAATTTTATTATAATATTTTAAGTCTTGTAAAATTTTTTTTAGACCATTGGCAACTGAAAAAAGAGGATTGTCAGCAATATGAACTTTTAGCCCTGTTTTTTTTTTAATAATTGTGTCTAATCCTGGTAATTGAGAGCCACCGCCTGTCAGGGTAATTCCACAATTGATAATATCAGAGGAAAGTTCTGCTGGCAAAACTTCCAAAACATGGAGGACTGCATTGATAATTTCATCTATGACTTCTTTTATGGCATCTTTAAATATTTCAACAGGGAATTCAAATTTTTTTGCAATCCCTGAAATTGAATCAAGGCTTTTGAATTTAAAACTATCTGAACTTATTGTTTCTGAAAGGTTGATAAATCTGGTTTTTAGTTTTTCTGCAGTAACAAGTCCGATTTTAATTTTATATTTTTTCTTTATATAGGCAGCAATGGCTTGATCAAGATCATCTCCTGCGGTTCTGATTGTATTGTCAACAACAATACCTCCATAATTGATCACCGCAATATCAGTAGTGCCCCCACCAATATCAACAATCATGTTAGCAGCTCCGCCCATAACATCCTGATTTAAACCAATTGCTGCGGCCATTGGCTCTGTTACTAAATAAACTTTGTTTGCTCCTGCAAGTCTTGCAGAATCAATCATGGCCATTTTTTCAACTTCAGATGCCTGGGTGGGCACTCCCATTAAAACTCGACCTATCCTGATTCTCGGGATGTTGGCTTGTTTAATAAAACTTTTAATAAATGCTTCTCCTGCTTCAAAATCGGAAATAACACCGTCACAAAGGGGTCTAATAACTTTAATAGAGGGAGGGGTCCTTCCCATCATTTCTTTGGCAAGATTACCTATGGCAATGGTTTTATTGTTTTGATTTAATGCAATATAGGATGCTTCATTACAGATAAAACCTTTTTTATCTGCGTAAACAATGGTGTTTGCAGTACCAAGATCAATACCAAGATTAATGTGAAAATGTTTAACAACAAACATTGAATAAACTCCTGCAATAAAAAATTTTACTATTTATTTGTATTAAAATTTATAATATCGTTTTGAACAGAAGAAAATTGCCTGGGAAAGGGACCTAAATTTTTTAATTTATCAGATAGGGTTTCCCTGGCTTTTCTAGCTTCTTTAATGGTGTTATATCTGCCGGAAATAAATTTATACCAGATATCTCCATTTAAATCCATTTTATAATAGGCCATTATATTTTTATTGTTTATACTCAATTTTAAAAATCGGTCGATTGCATCCTTTTCTTTAACTGCCATTATTTGAATGGTAAATTTTTCAGGATTTTGTGCCATTATCCAATCTTTCTGAAAAACCCGTTGTGGCAAATCGTCAATACCTTCAGGCGTTGGTTTAGGTATAAGTTTTTTTTCAGGTATCTTAAAGGAATCAGTTTTAGTCATTGTGGTAGGATTAGATTCATTAATATTAATGTCTGTCTCGGTGATAGAAGATTCAATTATAGTAGATTCAGTTATAGAGGGTTTTTTAATAGCGGGTTTAGTTATAATTTCATCATTAGTTTTGTTAACTAACAAAGGTTTGGTGGTTATGTTAGGACTTGATAATTTGGTATTATCAGGAACAATGGTTGATATTTTTTTTTTGATTATCTGTTTAGAATCCTGAGATATTTTAGTATCCGAGATAGGAACAGGGTGAGGTTTATTGAAAATTATGACAAAAGTGACTATTAAGACAATTAATCCTGTGATTGGCAAAAAAATTAATTTATTGAATTTAGACTTTGATTTTTTATTATTTTTAGATTGATAATTTTTATTGGAATAAATTATATCTGCTTCCTTATTGATAATTCCGGGAAACCCTTTTGATTTTTTATAAATAGCCTCAAGGTCTTTTTCGGAGAAAGGGAATTTACCGGAGAAATTAGCGGTTTTAAGGAGATATTTAAGATAGAGCTTAGTTTGATTATTATCAAATGGAGGAATATAAAGTTTATTGACTGAAGCTTTTTTTGGCATTTTTTTTAAAAGAGAAGCTATGGTCGTATTAATTAAAGATTCACAAAATAATATTATTTGATTGCTGTTTTGAGTGCTGTCCCAGGCAGTTTTAAATATTATTGCTAATTCGTTATAGTTTAAACTATGGGCATCGTCTAATATAATAACCTTACGATTATTTGATTTGTATAAAAAACCCGGATATGTATGTCTGTTCGAGTTGCCATTCTCATTGCTTTTAATTTTTATCTGGCAGGATTTAACTTTTTGTTTTAGTTGTGTAATAAGTTTAAGCATTAATGAGGTTTTTCCGCTGCCTTTTCCACCTATTACCAGTACTAAAAAATCTTTTTTATCTATGGAATTTAACAACACTGAAAAAAATTGATCCAGTAATGAATTGGAATAAAGATCATTTAATCGGTCTTTTGACGAAAATGGACTACTAATTTCAGGGTTGTTTTTAACCATAAACAAATCTCATTTTATTGATAAAAAGTAAATAAAAATCAAATTAAGCTATAAAAATATTATAAATTATATATGAGGATTTATATCAAGTTCGTTAATTTTATATAATAAGGTTTTATAACTGATTTTTAAAATTTTTGATGCTTTTGATCTATTCCATGCTACTTTGCTCAAAACATAGCTGATAACTTCACGTTCGATTTTATCACAGGCTTGTTTCTTAATTTTTTTCAGGGAAATATCTTCAAGTCGGTTGCTGGCATTTGTTGTTAAATTAATGATTTCTGATAAAAAATTTGAAGTTGGATTGGATTTTTTATCGGAAAAACCATAAAATGAATGATTTGTATTACCAGGCAATGCGGAATTGTTAATAAGTTCATACAGGATTTTATCCCAATCGTTTAAAACCATTTGTTTTTTTATACAATTTTGAAGTTCCCGTATATTGCCTGGCCAGGAATATTTTAAAAATTTTTCAAATATATGTTTTTTAGGTTTTTCAACTAGAATATCTGAATACTTTGAAGAATATTTTTTAAAAAAATATTCAAACAAAGGAGGAATATCTTCAGGTCTTTCACGTAGAGGGGGGATATCAATTTTAATAATATTCAACCTGTAAAAAAGATCCTCGCGAAATTCCTTGTTAAGAATTTTTTCTTCCAATTGGTGGTTTGTTGCTGCAATTACCCAGATATCAGTTTTGACCTCTTGATTTGATCCAAGAGGCGAAAATTCACCGGTTTGAAGGACATGAAGCATTTTTGATTGCAGGGAGAGAGTCATGTCGCCAATTTCATCAAGGAATAATACTCCTTTATCAGCAGCTTTAAATTTGCCTGATCTGTTTTTATGTGCTCCTGTAAAAGCACCCTTTTCAAAACCATATAACTCACTTTCCAGCAATGTCTCAGGAAGAGCGGCACAGTTTACTTTGATAAAATCATTACCAGCTCTTGGAGATGAAGCATATAGGTTATGGGCAATTAAATCTTTGCCTACACCGGTTTCACCGGTAATTAAAATATTAAGACCAGTGCCGGCAACATGATTGATCAATTCTTTAATTTTAAGAATTGAATTGCTTACTCCAATAATAGGTTGTTTGGTTATTCCCATTTTTATTAAACCTTTTTATAGCAATTAGCTTTTTAATAATTTTGAAATACTTTTTTCCATTTTAAACAAATCTAATGGTTTATATAAAACAAGATCGGCTTGAGCTTCCGTGGCAAGAATTCCGGGCTCATTACCATAGCCTGTCATGGCTATGATTTTAAGATTTGGGAATTCTTTTTTAATAATAGTAATAAGTCCTACCCCGGATATCTGAGGCATGACAAGATCTGTTATCAATAAATCGAAATGATTAAGGGAGTTATTCCTTAGAAGTTTTAAAGCCTCAAAACCATCAGGTGCTACGCTGACTTGATATCCCATAGAGTTAAAAAAATCGTTAAAAGTGTCAAGTAAATCTCTGCTGTCGTCTACAATTAAAATTCGATGGGTTCCAATCATATTGCTCCTTTATAATAACTAAAATTAAGGTAGTAATTATTCATATTATAGATTGGGTATTTATTTCAAGAAAAAAATACAAAAACTTCATATTTATTTACAATTTTGTATAGGAAATAATGTTATAAATTAAGAAAAAAACAATAAAAGCCGCCCCAGACCTTGCACTTATTATTTTGTATCTCATTGAGATAATATATAAAATAATGGATAAAAATACCATGAACGGGATTTCAAAATAAAGCAGGCTGTTATTAACAGGAGTAGGATTAAAGATACCAACAACACCCATTACCAGGCAAATATTAAAAATATTACTTCCAACTACATTGCCAACAGAGATATCACTTTCCCCTTTTGCAGCAGCAACAGCTGATGTGGCAAGCTCTGGGAGCGATGTGCCCAGTGCGACTATGGAGATACCAATAAATACCTCTGAAAGCCCAATGGTTTTAGCAATTAAAATGGCATTCTGAACCACAAGGTTTGCACCATAGGCAAGGGAAAATATTCCAATGATGATAAAACCCGCGTTCTTCAAAAATTTTTTTAAAGATTTATCAATTTTTATATCATTTTTATCTTTAATTTTTGCATTAAATATACTTATCAATAAATAAATAAAAAGTAATGTTAAAAGGATGATGCCATCAAGATAGCCTATTTTATTATCAAGGCATTGTATCCAGAATATAATTGAAATTACAATCATAAAAGGGAGATCAAATTTATTGATTTGTTTTTTAATGGTAACTTTTCGGATAATTGCACTAATACCTAATACAAGAGCTATATTTATTACATTGCTGCCAAGAATATTACCAACAGAGATATCTCCTGACCCTTTCAAGGCAGCAACAAGGCTGACTAACAGCTCTGGTGCGGATGTCGCAAAAGAAACAATTGTAAGACCGACAATAACAGGTTTTACAGCAAACATTAATGCTGTTGAAGATGCTCCCCTGACAAGCAATTCCGAACCAAAATAAAGCAGCACAAGACCAATAACCAATATAATAATTTGTGTAAACAACATATCCCCTTTACTGGATTGATAAAGTAAAATAATGTTATATACATTGTAATCGTAATTTGTTCAATTTTTCAGGTATTATTTTATATAATTTTTGCTTTAAAAAACATTTCAAGATAGAATTTTGATGTGTCATCAATTTCTTTTATTATGTATTTGGCATCTTTATTCTTTTCAATAATTTGATCTCTTATCTTTGCTGCATTAGATTTTCCAAGTTCAACACCAAATTGATCAAAAGGGTTTATCCCGAGTATAAAACCCTCAAACACAGTTTTTGCTTCGTAATAGGAAAGTATTTTACCAATATTAGCAGCTTTTAAATTTTCCAGTACAAGAATGGATGACGGGCGATTACCAGGGAAGAATTTTGCTTTATCTGAATTTTCTTTCCCTGTTGCAAGTGCCAGGGACTGGGAAAGCATATTTGCCCATAATTCCTGATGGTTATAAACTTTGTTAAACATATTGGTTTTATCCTTGTATCCGGGATTTAAGACTCCAATAAATTCAATAGGGATTTCCATGCCCTGATGAACAAGCTGGAAAAAAGAATGCTGGGCATTGGTACCTGGTTCTCCAAAGACAATACCACCTGTGAAAAAATTTACAAATTCTTTATCCTGTGTGACTGATTTCCCAAGGCTTTCCATATAAACTTGTTGAATATGAGGGGCAAGTTTTGAAAGAGCATTGCTATATGGTATGATCCCCATGGCTTTGTACCCTAAGGCATTGATGTTCCAGACATTAATTAAGGATGCAAGAAGAGGCATGTTCTTTGAATTCTCTGTATTTTTTGCATGCTCGTCCATTTCATGGGCACCTTTTTGAAATTCTTCAAAAACATCATACCCAAAGGCAAGGCTTAACGGTACTCCACCAACTGCTGATGTAACACTATATCGTCCTCCTATAAAATCAAACATATGAAATGATTCTAAAACAGGATTTGCCGGATCATCTCCGGGGCTTCCTTTGCTTGTAACGCTTATAAGATGGTTTTCAGGAATTATGTTGTTATTTTTTAAATACATTTTAACCTGATTCAGGTTTGCAATTGTTTCAATCGTAGTATAACTTTTTGATATAACAATCCATAATGTAGTTTCAGGCTCAATGTTCGAGGCAATTTTTCCAAAATTATCTATGTCAACATTGCTTAAAAAATGGAGCTTAAGTTTAGTTTTATAGTTGGCAAGCATGGCATTATAAACAAAATTACACCCTAAATATGATCCTCCAATCCCAATTACAACTGCATCTGTAAAAGGTTTTTTTGATTGGGATAAGATTTTTTTATTATGAATTTTAAAGGAAAATTCTTTGATTTTTTTATTAACCTGAATAATATCAGGCATAATATTTTTATTGTTAACAATGATTTCTTTATTGGAAAAATCCCGTGTAGCAGTATGAAGGGCTGCCCTTTTTTCTGTTTGATTTATAATACTGCCATTTGTCATTTCAGCAAATTTATCCCTGATTTTTAATTCTTCAGACATTGAAATCAAATAGGATAAAATTGTTTTATCAATTCTTTGTTTTGAGAAATCATAAAAAATATTACAATCTTGGATAGAAAAGTTTTTCAGCCTGTCCTTAGTATTGATCAAATTTTTCAAGTGAAATTCTTCCAAAGATAGTTTATAAGATTCATTTAACAGAGATTGCCATATGTCTGTATTAACGAATAAACTAGATTTATTCATTTTTATCTCCTAATTGATTTATTGAAAGGATATTATAATTATAGTAAAACAAACTTATGTTGTTGACAACCAAATAAACCATTTTTTAACTAGGAATTATGACAAATTTAAAAAGAATTAAAAAATTATTGGATAAAAACCTTAATATTTTAAATCCCGAATCAATTTTTATAGATCCAAAAGTTGATATTGATAGAATCTCAGGTGAAAACGTCACCATCTATCCCGGGGTTAGAATTTTTGGTGAAAAGACTCTTATATGTAAAGGAGTTGAGCTTGGGAAAGAAGCTCCTGTCACAATTGAAAATACCTATATAGGACCTGACACCTCCTTAAAAGGAGGCTTTTTTCAAGATGCATGCTTTGTTGGTAATAATTCTTTTGGCTCAGGTGCCCATGTGCGTGGGGGAACTATTTTTGAGGAACAGGCAAGTGCAGCACATTGTGTGGGGCTAAAGCAGACAATTTTATTTCCCTTTGTAACCCTTGGAAGCTTGATAAATTTTTGTGATTGTCTTATGGCTGGGGGCACAGATCGGAAGAATCACAGCGAAGTTGGGAGTTCTTATATTCATTTTAATTATACTCCAAACCAGGACAAAGCAACACCTTCAATGATGGGCAATGTTTTTAAGGGAGTTTTGCTAAATCAAAATCCTATTTTTTTAGGAGGGCAGGGCGGTCTTGTCGGACCTTGTCAAATTGGATTCGGATGCTTAACTGTTGCAGGAAGTATAATAAGAAAAGATGAATTGAAAAATGATAAAATCTTGCTTGGAGGCTCCTTAAAAGAAGCATCAATATCCAGAGGTGCCCGGATTTATAATAATGTCCCACGAATCTTTAATCATAATGTTTCATATATTGCAGGGTTAATCTCTTTATTAAATTGGTATAGAGAAGTAAGGTCATTATTTATTAAAGATTTTTTTTCAAATCAGCTTTATTCAGGCATGATAACAACATTGGAAGCTGCTATTATGGAAAGAATTAGGCGTTTCCACGAATTTATTGATAAGCTTGAACAAAATGATAGAGAAAAACAAAAACATATTATTGAAAAATTTCATCAAAATAAACAATTTTTAATTGAACAAATTAAAGCTGATTTTTCATATTCAATGCCTGAAATAGATATAAATGAGGATGATTATATAAAATGGATAAAGCAACTAGATTCAAAAAAAGCATCAAGAATAAGCAGGTGGCTTTACAGCATTGAATATAAAATTGTTGAAAAAATAAAAATATAGGATTTTTTCTATGGTAGAAAATTTATTTGGCACTGACGGTATCAGAGGGATTGCAAACAAATATCCAATATCTTGTGAAATAGCATTGAAATTAGGTAGAGCAGTAGGGCTTCTTGTTAAAAAAAACAGACATACTTCTATTATCATTGGTAAGGATACTCGTAAATCAGGAGATATGCTTGAATCCGCACTTTTATCAGGGATTGTATCAACCGGGATAAATGGGATTATTGCCGGAGTGATTCCAACACCCGGAGTCGCCTTTCTTGTAAATGATTTGGAGGATGCAGGAGCAGGTATAGTAATCTCAGCATCACATAATCCATATTATGATAATGGACTGAAAATTTTCAATGATCAAGGTGAAAAGCTTGATAGCATGGATCAGGATTTTATTGAACAATACATTCATAATAATAAAATTTTTGAAGGCAGTGAAGATATTGGTGAAATCATAAAATATTCAGATGCAAATAAAAAATATGCAGAATTTTTAAGATCAGCAATAGATTTTAAATCGATAAAAAAACCAATTAAATTATTAATCGATTGTTCAAACGGAGCAGGTTTTAATACAGCTCCTTTAGTATTCAATAATAAATATTTTAATGCCGAGTATATTTTTAATACCCCGAATGGTGAAAATATCAATGAAAATTGTGGGTCACAACATACTGAAGTTTTGTCAGAAAAAGTAAAAAGAAATGGCTTTGACTTGGGTTTAGGTTTTGATGGTGATGCTGACAGGCTCATTGCAGTGGATGAAAATGGCAATGAAATTAAAGGGGATAAAATCCTTGCAATATGTTCCAAATATTTAAAAGAGCAGGGCGAACTTGATAATAATATTGTTGTAAGCACTGTTATGAGTAATATTGGTTTTGTTAATTTTTTAAAGAATTTAAATATAAAGCATATAGTCTCAGATGTCGGAGATTCCAATGTTGTCAAAGAAATGAAAAAAAATAATGCAATTATTGGTGGCGAAGATTCCGGCCATTTGATTTTTTTTAATCACCACACAACTGGCGATGGTATTTTAAGTGCGTTAAAATTAATTGAAGTCATGGCAGTTAAAAGAAAACCTCTTTCTGAACTTGCTCAAGTAATGACAGTTTACCCCCAGGTTTTAATGAATGTTGAGGTGGATAAGTCAAAACCGGATTTTATGGCAATAAATGAAATATCAAAACAGATAAAACACGTTAAAGACAAGCTTGGCTCTGAGGGGAGAGTATTGATAAGATACTCCGGAACTCAGCCATTATTACGTGTTATGATTGAAGGTCCTGATAAAAAAATAATTGAAAATTATTGCAGAAAAATTTGTGGGGCAATTCAAACTTATTTATAAAAGTAAAAGCGGGAATCTAATATTATAAATCCCCGCTTTTCTTAAAAAATTGTTTAATTAAT
>CAZTEM010000110.1:0-9331 GCA_964612755.1 uncultured Desulfobacterales bacterium
AGTAAAGCACTTCTATTATTGGTATTTCCCAGGATTCGACCTTTAGATTTTGATAATCTTCTTCAGAATCCTGTTGTTGGCGTTGTATTATGCCTAAGACCCTTGCGTTTACTATATGATGGGTTTTGTGCTGCCATTGGGCAAGACCTTTTTTTGACAAACATGCAATTATATCATTGTTTGCATTAACAACATGGATTTTACCCTGGTTTTCAATCATATTTACTTTGTCTCCTGTTTTTAAATTTAAGAGACATTGATGGATTGAGTGATTTTTCGGAAAAAGCCCTGGAAAAGAAATAAAAAGATCTTCCATGCCAATAATTGAAATTTTGAGATTATTATCAAAGCCTTTTAATTTAAAATTCTTCGAATTTGTTTCATCTATAAAATCATTGTTTTTTAATGCACTCACATGGGGGTTGGGTGAATTTTCAAGGCTGCACAGATATAATTTCTGCTCAGCCCTTGTCATTCCGACATAGAATAATCTTCTTTCTTCTTCGATTTCATTTTGATTGTATTCCCATGCTCCGTCCAGTATAAAAACAAAAGGAAATTCCATGCCTTTTACGCTGTGTACTGTACCGAGGAACACACCATTGCCTGTTTTTTGCTCCCGCTTTTCTTCAAAAAAAGTTTCCAGAACAAAATTTTTTGCCTTTAAAAGAGAAATTTTTATATCACTATTAATTTCACACCACAATTGAAGTATAATTTCAATCTGGTTTGTCCACATATTTTTTTCTTTGAACAAATCCATGACATCTTGCTTTAAATCAAGGGGGCTTATGCTTTTTTTCCTGTTTGTTTCAAGGTATTGGATAAAAATCTGTATTTCCCTGATCTTAAACATGGGAAAACCAAAGCTTGATTTTATGGAATAACAAAAATCAATATGTTCTGCTGCCAAAGCCATTCTTGCTGCAACAAGAAAAGAAAAGAAAATACCCTGGCGGGAAATAATTGCAAAATCATCTGGTTTTATCTTTGGATTCCCATGCATAATTGTTTTTATTTCTTCAGCCACAAAAACAGCCTGGGATGAAAGGTTTGGCACATTGACAATTTTAACAAGATCTTCTTTGTCAAAGTCCCAGGGGTTTATATTGTCTAATTTTCTTTTTGAGTTTATCTGGCAGGGATAATCGGTTTTCATCCTGTTTTGATTTAATGCTATAAATGATGACGATGCCATGATAATCGGATATGTTGATCTGTAATTTTCAATCAGGTAAAAGGTTTTTGCCTGATAATCCTCTTTAAATTTCTTAATAAACTTTACATTTGCATTTCTGAATCCATATATGCTCTGGTCATCATCTCCAACAGCCATAATTGAGATTTGTGCATCTTTATCCTGTTCAAGCCTTCCTGTCAAAGCTGAAATAAATTGATACTGGACATCATCAATATCCTGGTATTCATCAACCAGAATATAACGATACCGGGCAAGAAGATATTGCCTTGCTCCATCAGATTCAATGCCTGAAATTTCCATGGTTCCATTTAAAATATTAACAGCTTCTTTAATTACATCATTAAAATTAAAAGTTTTATTTTTAATTTTTTCGTTAAATTGTGTTTCCTGAAATGACCTGCCTGTCAACCTCATGGCAAAACCATGATATGTCATAATTGTTAAAAATTGAGCCTGCTTTCCTGTAAGGGCTTTAATTCTTTTTCCAAGTTCAAGCATGGATTGATGATTAAAGCACAAAACAAGGATTGATTCGGGTTTAATGGATTTTGCTTTAATCAGCCATGCACATCTGTGAACAATTATTTTTGTTTTTCCTGAACCAGGACCTGCAAGGACCAGGATATTTTTTTTAAGGGGAGCTGCCACAATGCTTTCCTGGATATTATTTTCAAGGGATTGGATAATCTTTTTATAGGCATCCTGGGTCATTGCAGTATTGATAATATCTTTTTGATTTGGAAAATATTGTTTTATAAAACCTTTATGGGAAGACGAAAAATAATCACTCACAAAATTAAGAGCGGCTTTTAACTTTTCAAGCCCCAGGCTTGCATATTTTTCCATGACATGTACCTGGACATTCTTCTGGTCATAATGATGGGACAAAGGTTCATAATCGCCTTTGGTATATCGCCTCTTTTTAGCTCCGGGAAGGATTTCCAGAGTCATTGCCTGCCTGAATACGCCAAGACCGTTCTGCAAAGTTATGATTTTCATATCATGGAGATATAAAAGGCTTTGCTCGATCAATGGTCGCAAATCGCATGTTAAACAGGCAAGGGACACTTCAGATTTCATGGACTTTTCAATATCTGCAATAAAAAATTCAGATAAAACAGGTGCCTGTCCGGTTCTTAATTTTAATGGAAGAGCCATGATAATGGCATCAAGTATTGCTTTGGCAGCATCATGGCGAAGTTCCATGCGTTTTTGAATCTCCTGCCATGAGAATTTCACATAAACCTGCTGCTGATCAATCCCCCTTTTTCCTCGTATTTTAAGGCTTTTCCCCTGGCTCTGCCCTTTGTCTGCTGCAAGGGATCGCAGCATTCTCTCAACTATCTCGGAATTTATATTTTCAAATCCCATATCTTTTAGGCGCTGGGACATGAGTCGCAGGTTAAACACATCAGGTGTGTCCGGAGATGTCCATGATTCAGGTGCCATTTCCGCCATAATCCCAAGCATCTTTTTTTCAGCACCAGACAAAAACCCAAATTGTTTTAAACTATTTCCCTTGCCCCTGGGCTGGACAAAAGCTGTCATGACAATACCTTCCTTGATCAGCCCTGTCTTTGCCATATCTCCCAAAACATTGATAATATATCTGGAGTCCATATATCTTTCTGGAAGATTTTCAATGGAACCAAGCTCGGCACAGATAGTATCAGCAGATAAAATACTGTTTTTATCTGCATTAAAAAGCGTTCCCATTATGGTTTTGTATACAGCCTTTATTGTCATGGATAAATTAAGCAGATTAATCTTTTTTTCTACTTGTTCCATATTCTTTACAATAGGTGTTCCATTAAAAAAAAATGTCTGGTTAAAAGATCGTTTTACAAAACCTTTTCTCTCAAGCCAGGAAATTCCTATCCTTGCCTTGGTATCATTATCAGTGAAATCCTGATGCCCGATCAGGCGCATTATTTCTCCGGGAGTAATTACAATTTCTGGAATTTTAGCGCCCCGTTTTTTTAAAATTTTCAAAATTTTTTTAATGTCTTTAAAAGATATTCTGGAATAGGAATTTAAAGAAAACTGATTTTCAATATCTTGCTTTTCATATAAAAGAATGCAGTCAGATTCTTCCATATCCCTTCCTGCCCGCCCTGCTTCCTGGAGATAATTTTCCAGGGAACCCGGGATATCAGCATGGATAACAAGGCGGATATCCTTTTTGTCAATGCCCATGCCAAAAGCATTGGTGGCACATATCACAGGAATTTTCCCTGAAACAAAATCATCCTGAATATTTCTTTTATCAGGTTCAGACCTGCCTGCATGGAAAGGTTCTGACAATATACCTTTTTCATTTAAAAATTCGCTGATTTCCTCGGTTGTTCTCCTTGAAGAGCAATAAACAATTGCACCGCCACCAGTATCAGAATCCAAAAGAGTTTCTTTAAGGCAATTGACAATCACATCAAATTTTTCATTTTTCGTAACAGGCCATACCTGAAAATTCAAATTATCCCGCTGTATGCCCCCTATAAAACAGGCAAGGTCAAAACCAAGCTGTTCTGAAAAATGACTGCGGATTTCTTCAATCACATCTTTTTTAGCTGTTGCTGTAAATGCGCCGACCAAGGGGAATGTTTTCATATCAGAACTATATTCTTTTATAAATTCAGATACATGTAGATAATCAGGTCTGAAATCATGTCCCCACTTAGATAAACAATGGGCTTCATCAAAAACCCAGAGCCCCACATCCCGTGTTTTAATCAATTGGGCAATGCTGTAATTGCGAAGCTGTTCAGGAGAAATATATAATATACCGATATCGCCAAGTCTTACTCTTTCCATTACAGCCCCTCTTTCAGGAAGAGTAAGGCTGCCATTGATTGCTGCTGCTGATTCTGTGCCTGTTGCTCTGTTTAAATTATCCACCTGGTCTTTCATCAATGCTTTGAGCGGCGATATAACTACGGTTAATTGGCCGAGCCTGTTATACCTGTGCAAACCCGGAATCTGATAGCATATGGATTTACCGCCGCCTGTGGGCAGTATGCCCAACAGAGCATCACCCTTAAGACTTGAATCAATGATCTCTTTTTGAAGGGGTCTACCATCCACAAGGGTTCTATAGGAATCAAACCCAAAATATTTTTTTAAAAGAATTTCAGAATTATTATGTTTTTTGCAATATTCACAGAGTTCATCATTACATGAATATCTCAGCTGCCTTATGATATCCAGGATATCAGGGAACTCATGTTTTACCCAGGGTGGTATAATGGAATTTCCCCCTGACACCCGTATCCAGGATAAAACATAGGCAAGCACAGATCGTTTGGATTTATCATCGCAATATTTTGCCCATACCTTGTCAAGTCCTGTGGAGCAAACCTTGCCTGCGCACAAATTCTTAAATATTTTTTTTGCTCTGTTTTTATCTATGCGCTTTTTTGATATGGAATAAAATAAATCAAAATTACCTGAATTCGTCAATTCCAGGGCAAAGGTAAAAAATAAAATCAAATCAGGATCTGTTTTATTTAAAATTGAAAAAGCTGATTTTTGATCATCAAAAATCTTTTTTGCAAGTTTTGCATCGGCAACAGGATCATTTTTGCTGGTTTTAACTATTTTATAACCTTTGATCAATTTATGGTAAGGGTTTTCAGGAAAAGCAAGGGGGGATAAAAACAAGGTATCAATAACAGGAAGATTTAAAAAATATGCTTCCGGCAAATATTTTTTTACCATGGGCAGATCATGGTTAATAATATTATGCCCCAGGACATATCTTGCACCTTTTGAAAATTCTGATAATTTATTAAGTGCAGCTTTTACATCTTTTATATCTTTTTTTTGAAAAATCTTATCTTTAAAAACAGCTCCAATATGATAGATATCACCATGGGGAACTTGTTCAAAATCAATTATGAGAATATCTGTAATATCGGAGTTAAGACCTGAAATGCCCATGGTTTATTCTTTCAATTTAACCTTGTCTAAATTGTTTTTCTTCTTGTAAGCCATAACCATGTCCAATATCTCTTCCCCATAGTTTTCAACGGTTTTTTTACCAACCCCTTTGATTTTTTTCAAAGCCTTTTTACTATCAGGCAGGCACATCACAATTTGAATCAATACCTGTTGATGAAAAATCATAAAAGGTGCAATGCTTTTTTCTTTAGCCTTTAATGCACGCCATTCTTTAATTTCTTTAAATAATTCAGGATGCTCAATATCAGATTCATCATATTCAGGCGCTTTGGATTTTTTCTTTTTTGAGGGAGCAAACTCAATTTCTGCATTGGAGATAAAACGCAGATAAGAGGATAAAGAAAATCCATTTTCACAGGAATTAATGGCAGCAGATTTTACAAGTATTTCCTGCTTAAGGTTATTTAATGCATTATTCATTCTTTTGCCCAATTCTTTATTATCTGTTTCCACATATAATTTTTCTGCGATATCATTGAGAATCAAGGCAATTTGCTCTTTAAACCATACAAATGCTTTTTTTACCCTTTCTAAAATATACGCATCAGATTCCGGAAAATTTTGATCGGAAAACCTGTTACGCATCTGGTTTTTAAATTTTTCACTGACCACAAAAATATTTTCATTAAACAATTGGTAAAGCATATTTATATCAGATATACCAAAAACCTGGAATGAATTGGAATTCCACTGCAAAAGCCTGGTAACATAATTAAAATATTTATTTAATAAATTAAAATCAAAACAGTCCAATAACAATTGCTGTTGATAATCAATTATAGCAAGGTTAAGCTTTTCCCGGGAAGGAGGCTCTTTAACAGCTTCCTGAATAAACCTGACCACAACCTGATCCAATTCAATACTATTTGGGGATATGGGTGCGCTTAGTACCATACCCTCAAAAGTTTTACACCGGCTCAATGCCACATAAACCTGACCATGGGCAAAGGCTGCATTTGCATCTATCACAGCTTTGTCAAAGGTTAGTCCCTGCCCCTTATGAATGGTTATTGCCCAGGCAAGTTTTAAAGGAAATTGTTGAAATTTTCCAATGATATCTTCTTCAATTTCCTTATTTTCCTTATTAATTGTGTATTTGATATTTTCCCACTTAACAGGTTTGACCATGATTTCTTCAGAGTCTCCAGGGCAGATCACAATGATCTCGTCCTCAGATATATTTGTTATCCTGCCTATTTTTCCATTATAATAGCGTTTTTCACTGGAGATATCATTGCGCAGAAACATTACCTGGGCTCCAACCTTAAGTGTCAGATTTGCAAAAGTCGGATAAATATGCTCAGGAAAATCTCCTGAAATGTCAGCCTTTAGATCATAATTTCTGCCTTTTATAGCTTGAAGTTTTTTCTGATTAATATTTTCAGCACTTAAATTATGGGTTGTAAGAGTGATATATCCCTGGTCATCTTCAGGAATGAAATCTTTGATATAACGCTGGTTCAGCTCATCAATCAATGATTTATCAAGCCGGTTATCACGCACCCTGTTAAGCAGGTTGATAAATCCGGCATCAGACTGGCGATAGACCTTTTTCAACTCAATGGTAACAAGTTCTATATCAGCAAGGGCAAGGCTGCTGAAAAAATAAACAGATTCATAATACTCTGAGAGCAAATCCCACTCACCTTTTTTTGCCACAGGAGGCAGCTGGTGCAGGTCTCCAATCATTAAAACCTGAACACCCCCAAAGGGTTTATTATTACGGCGGTGGCGCTGCAAAACCCTGTCCACAGCGTCAAGCACATCTGCTCTTACCATGCTTATTTCATCAATCACAAGCAGATCAAGGGTTTTAATTATCTGTTTTTTTTCTTTGCTGAATCTGAAAAAATTTTTCCTGTTCCTGGCAAAATCATCACTCCCCGGGATGGATGGTCCAAACGGCAATTGAAAAAACGAATGAAGAGTAACTCCTCCTGCATTAATTGCTGCAACTCCGGTGGGAGCAGTAACCACCATCCTCTTTGCAGTATTTTCCTTTAAATTCTTTAAAAATGTAGTTTTACCGGTTCCAGCCTTTCCCGTTAGAAATATATGGGTATTTGTATACTCAACAAAATCTTTTGCCATCTTAAGTTCATAATTTTCTAAAAATTCTGCCATTGATCACTCCAGGTCATAAATTTTATCACTGGTCAAATTCATTATTGCACGTTCTGCTGAAATAAGTGCTCCTTCAAGATAACCGCCATATTGTTCAGCAGTTTCTGTGCCTGCAAAATGGATCATACCATCCCAAATGCAAGTTTTCCCAGCTGGAGGATGATACATTGGATGCTCATACATTGGAGGCAAATCAAACTGAGTTGCTGTAAATCGTTCCTGAGCCCAGTCGTGATAATTAAACGCTATTGGTTGTGAAGCTGATTCACCATAGAAAAGTGCAAGTTGAGATAAAATAGCCTCAGCCAGGGACTTCTGATCACTTCTCTGCTTTGCCGGCACACTAATAAACCCTGTTAACCCGTATGGGTCTTGCCTGTCATTGGACCCGTCATGGAATTCTCCCACAGGACCAAGCTGGCTAAAGCCTTCACCGGACAAGCCTGTTTCTCGCCAATAAGGCTTATCATAAAAAGCATAAAACTTTGCCTGACCAGCCATCCAGGTACCAATTCTCAGCATTGCCTGGGTTAGATCATGGGACAAATCCGGAGTAAAAAGAATTGTAGAAGCAGCAAGGCGTGGAGGTAACGCAAGAATTACTTTTTCAGCATAAAACTGAGTCCAGGGTTCCCGTTCTAACTCTCCAACGCTGACAAGGGCACCATTTGTTGTTTGTTCAATACTGCATACAGGATGATTTACTCGAATGGCGCTCTCAGGAATTTTCTTACATAAATTGGTAATAAAAGCCATCATGCCACCTGCAACCCGCCAGCAGGGAGGTTCCATACTATAGCCTCTGACATTTTTGACATCTCCATCAGGACCTTGAAATCGCCCCATGCCATATTCAAACTGCTGATACCCCTTAAGGTTCAGAGCATTCATGAGCTGAACTATTCCCTGATTAATTGATGGCCAATACCAGGAAGGACCAAGATCATAAAAAAAACCTTTATATTCAGCGCTCAAAATCCTGCCTCCACAACGCGGACGGGCTTCAAGCAAAACAAAAGATTTATTCTTTTCAGACAAAAGCCAAGCAGCATATATACCACTAAGCCCTCCTCCGATAATCAATGTATCAAGTTTTTCAATCGCCATGATATTGTTCCATGACAGCATTTATATTTATCATTTTTTCCACGGACAAAACTATATCACCTATATTTACCATGTGCCATACCTCTGAACAAATTTTTTATACCCAAAACAGGCAAGGCAATCATTCAAACTCTATTTTATTTAAAATCAAACCGGATGATGGGGCAATATGTCTTATGGGCTTGTCATAAAGCCCGTTAAGAGAATTTTTAATTTCATCTAATTGTATAATGCCTTTTCCAAGGCTGAAAAGCTGTCCCATTATTAAGCGCACCTGGTAACGCATAAATCCTTGAGCTCTGATGTGATAAGCATAGCTTATTTTCGGAAAAAAACTTGCAGTATAAAGATTATTATCTCTAATTTCACTCAGTATAATTTCCCTTTTAAACATTGTCCCGGGATTTGGCTTTGTACAATATCTTTTAAAATTATGTTTTCCCTTAAATAACAAAGCACCCTGTTTCATCAGGTTAATATTCAAATTTTCTTTACAAAAGCCCATAAAAGGGGCACAAAAAGGATGACATTTTTCTCCAAATGAAAAAAGATAAATATACTCCTTAATTCTTGGTGAATTAATAATATTAAAAGTTTTATCCTTTTCTTCAATTTTTATTACCCTGATATCGTTGGGTAAATTATTATTATAATCTTTAAATAATTGATTGATATCCAAGGAAATATTAATAAAAAGTTCAAAAGCAGAATGATTAGCAGACACTTTTGAATCTGTCCTGCTTCCACCTAAAATTTTAAAATTTCCATGACCAAGAACAAATTTTGTTGTCTTTTCAATCATGGATTCAATGGTTTTTAATTTCGGCTGTTTTTGCCAGCCATGATATCTAAAACCCAAGTATTGAATATGGATTAAATAATATTTATTTATCTTTTGTTCCATTATCTTTTTTATCTTGATTATAAAGCCATGTCAAACCT
>CAZTEM010000111.1:0-9078 GCA_964612755.1 uncultured Desulfobacterales bacterium
AGCGATTTTCAGTCAAAAACATGAACAAAGCAGATACGTATATTATTTCGTCATAAGCAACAATGTAATATTGTCTTTTAAGGTATAAGATCGGGTAAAGTGAGGCTTGGATATAAAAAGCGGCACACCTTAGTAAAAATTAAATATGTGTGCCGCTTTGATTTTAGTTTAGAAATACTATTATTTAAAAGTCCAGAGTCTTTTGAAGCTCATCAATGGTAAAGCCCCATGTTTTATCATGAGGTGGTAACTTTTCATCAAACATTGCCGGCAATTGATCATCCAGTTTTGAAAACCCTGCTTTTTTATTAAATTCTTTTTCATTACTTAATATAGATTTGCCAAGAGCTACAACATCATCGCATGTTAAGCTCAGTCCATATTGTGCATTGAGCATGTTAACTATTGTCTGAACACCATCTTCATTATCAATCACGGCAAAAGCCACAAAAATACAGAGCCCTGCTGCATCCAGCGCAGCAGTCGCAATTTGAAGCCCCTGGGAAAGTTCAACATTTCCAGCTTTTTCCAGACCGCTTATATTACCACCAACACCAAGAAGATTTGCAGTTACTCCATATCCTGCTGTGTGGTCTGCACCCATTGGCGATGTTGCGTATGTAACGCCAACTCCTTTTACAACCCTCGGATCATAGGCAGGCAATGCCTGATTCTTTACAACAGGGATTCTATCGACACCCAAGGCATCTCCTACAAATTTTGCACCGCTTCCAAGGATTTTACCTTCATAGGATTTTGTACCCACTTTTTTTAAGAGCTCAATGGCAGCTTTTCCATCGCCCCACTCAAGCATGCCGCCTTCCATGGCAACACCAAGGGCAACTCCTGTTTCAATGGTATCAATTCCATAGTCGTCACAAAGTCTATCAAGCATTGCAATATCATCAATATCTTTAATTAATGTATGGGCTCCCATTGCCCAGATAGTTTCATATTCAAACCCTGTAGTTAAAACCTTTCCATCTTTATCATGATATACATTGGAACATTTTATAGTACATCCAGGATGGCAGCCTTCTGTGGTTACACCACCTCGCTCTTGTATGAGCTCAGCAATTTTTTCGCCACTTATATCTTTTGCATATTCAAATCTGCCGTCTCTAAAATTTTTTGTTGGAAATCCTCCTGCTTCATTAACAACATTTACAAGCACGGCAGTTCCAAGGGCAGGCAGACCTTCTCCTGAAACCGGATGATCCTTCAGCATTTGAACCCACCTTTTATTTGCTGCTTTAAAGGCATCAGAATCTTTAATGGCAACCCTTGGGGCACCGCTGTCATCCACAACAATAGCTTTAATTTTCTTAGAGCCCATAACAGCACCTAACCCGCCTCTTCCCATGGCGCGCCCGGGTCTTCCATTCATATCTGCTTGATTAATACATGCAACTTTTAGGCATTGCTCTCCTGCCTGACCAATGCACATGACTCCGGTATTTTTCCCATATTTAGCCCATAATAATTCCATAACTTCATAGGTGCCTTTACCAACATACTCTTTTGCAGAAAGTATCTGAACAGAATCTTTTTTTATTATAATAATAGAATATTCGTTATCTTCAGGCTTATCTTCAAGTACAATTGCATTAATTCCTAACTTGGCAAGTTTCTGGGCTATCAGCCCTCCTGAATTAGATTCCTTGATTCCACCTGTCAGTGGTGATTTTGCTCCGGCAGAGAGCCTGCCTGAACTTGCTGCCGGAGATCCTGCAAGTAATCCCGGTGCAAATATTAGTTTATTAAATTGTGATAAAGGATGACATCTTGCAGGAACTTCTTCCAATACAATTTTTGATGTCAGTGCTCTTCCTCCAAGCCCTGCGAAATCGCTTGACGGTTCCTCAAAAGTATAGTCCTTGTCCTTAGTATTAATTCTTAAAATCCCCATTTGTGCCTCCAATTTTTTAAAAATTAAAAATATTTCATGATGTATATATGGAAATCACAGTGCAATAAATAATGATCATGATTCCCACAATAATAAAGTAATCCAGCCCTGCTTTATATTCTTACCAAGCAATACACGATTGTGCAAGTTTTTCCTCGGCAATTTTCAGTCAGAATGTATTTTGTTAAAACACCAATCCCTGTCAAAATCTACAGCTTACTAAATCATTTAACCTTTATATAATTTCAAGCTATATTGATTGTCTTTTCCTGGAATTTTTATTTCTTTAACGATTATTTTTTTGAAATCTTTTTTTAAAACTTTTTTTGAAAAAATCCCTTTAAAAATTGTAGATTCTGAAACCCGTGACTTTATATTAATTTCAGACTTATAAGGTTTATCTGATACCCAGCTGAAAACCATTGACCTATCTATTTCCAGCTCTCCAACCCTTTTATTGATTTCAGGCTCAATCTTTTCAATTCTTTTTTCAATTCTTTTTACTAAAAGGTCAATTCTTTTTTTCTCATTATTTATCGCTTTTAATGAGGTTATGCTTATCTGCGTTTTATTTTTTAGCTTATTCAACAAAATCTGTGTTTTTTTAATAGTTCTCTGGTCTTCTTTCACCAAATTTTTTTCTTTTATCAATGCTATATCATTTTCAAGTTTCTTTTTCTTTTTATCGATATTGTCGTGGAAACGCTTAAGCTGTATCATCTTTTTAAAAAGCCGCTCTGCTTGAATAATATTTTTCTCTCTTTGTTTTCTTAAATCATCAAGATCTGTCCTGATATGTTTAATTTCCATATCAATTCTTTCAAACTCAAGCAAAATATGATCATCTCTTCCTGCTGATAATTCACATGGCTCTGTAACCCTGCTTCCCAAGGCGCCGATTGTAATTGAATTTTTAGCAGATATAGATGAAGAAATAACCCTTGCAAGGGGAGCTTGTACTTTTCCGCTTATAATAATTTTAGAATCAATTATTTCATGATGCACAAACACATCCCCAAAAGCTTCAATTGTTGAATTTTTAATATACTTTGCCTTAATACTTCCCTGACATCTTATTGTGGCTCCTGTAATACCCAAATCAACGTTTATATTTCCAAAAACATCAAGTTTTGTTCCTCGTATTTCTTTAGCCTTTAAATTACCCGCTATTACAGGAAAAGCATCTGTTAAAGTCCCCGAGATATTGAGGTTAGCATATTTTTCTATTTTCCCATATCGTAAATCAGCATCCTCAAGGATATTAACAACAGGATGAATAAAAAGTTTATTATGGACTGAAAGCAGAGGCATCCCTGTTTTGCCTGCAAAGGCTTTTTTACCGTCTTTGGAAAGCCGTGTTCCATAACCACACCGGATTAAATTTTCCGTCTTATTCTCAAGGTTATCTCGTTCAATGGAATTGCCAAAAACATCTTTGGCAAAAAAACCTTTTCCTGATATCTTCTGTTCTGCCAGAGATTCGCCTTTTTTTACCTGATCTGTATTTAGATTGTTTATATCAAAAAAATAATCAACAGCCTGACTGCCATATTCTACAGGGCAGGTCCCCATGGCAATCGGAAACATAGTATAATTATTATCAATATAGCATTGAATAAGTGAATCTGAGAGAATCCCCTGTTTTATTTTTTTTTGCTCAAGCTTTTTTTTAAGTTTAGCAAGGGGAATCACAGGCTTATTATTCCCTGACTTATCAATTATAGCATAAGCTTCCATATTATCATCAGAAACTGCAATTAAAAGTTCTGAAAAAAACCGGTTTTCATTTTTTTTACTCTTAAGAAGTTTTTTCTGCTCAGCTAAAACAATATCTTTTTGGTCATGGGAAATAACCTTCTTTTTTACAAGAATATTATCGATAAACAAAGATGGTTTTTGTTCTATGGTTTTTTGCAATAACAAAATCTCATCTTTTTGTTCTATGGTAATCACATTTGATTTCACAAGGATATCGCCAATCAGCCTTTTTAATTTCTCTTTTTTTAATAATGTTTTTTGAACTAAAAGAGCTGTTTCAATATCCTTTTGAGTTGCAAAGCCTTTTTTAAAAGCTATTTTACCAAATTCAACCCCTTGTTTTTGTATAATATGATAATCTTGTATCAGATTTAATAAATCAATTTGATACTCTGTTGCAAAGCCTTGATTTAAAAGGATCTTATTAAACGAAGGCTGTCCTGGTCTTTCATTATAGAGCTTATTAACAAGCTTAAACTCATTTTTATTTATGGTTCCATACCTGTACGCAAGCATAGCAATATTTGGTATCAATGTATCAGGTATGGGTTCCATAATGATATTTTATACGTCTTTTTCCTTTTTCCCCGGCAATAAAAGGTTCATTAAAACACCAAGAATCCCGGCTAAGCCAATGCCCTGCAGGGTGAATTTACCTGCTGAAAAACTCATTCCTCCTATTCCAAAAATAAGAATAAGAGCCACTATTGTAAGATTACGCGCTTCCAGAAGGTCTTCTTTTGATTGAACAAGTGTATTTAAACCAACCACCATAATAGCACCAAAAAGAAGAAGCATTATTCCACCCATTACAGGTGAAGGAATAGTCTGAAGCAATATTCCTAATTTTCCAACAAATGCGAGCAGAATCGCTGTAATTGCTGCCCAGGTCATTATAGCAGGATTAAACACTTTTGTTAATGCAACAGCTCCTGTAACCTCGGAATAAGTTGTGTTGGGAGGTCCACCCAGACAGGAAGCAAAAGATGTGGCTATACCATCTCCAAGCATTGTGTTTTGTATGCCAGGATCTTTAAGATAGTCTTTGCCTGTTACTCCGCCAATGGCAACAACATCACCAAAATGCTCAATGGCAGGTGCAATTGCTATGGGAACAATATAGAAAATTGCCTGTAAATTCCATTCAGGAGTAACAAAACCAGGCATTGCAAACCATGGCGCCTTTGCAATGGGAGAAAAATCAACTATGCCATAAAACAATGCAAGGACATAGCCCACAATAATGCCACAAATTATGGGGATAAGTTTCATAAACCCTTTTCCAAGGATTGAGACAAGTACAGTTGTTGCAAGGGCTGCAAGCCCGATTATCAAAGCTGTGTTTTCAGGATAAAGCACCATGGATCCATCTCCTGTTTTGCCCATTGCCATATTGACAGCAACAGGAGCCAGAATAAGACCAATCACCATAATAACAGGTCCTGTAACAACAGGGGGCAGAATTCTTTTAATAACTCCGCTGCCCTGCCACCTTACAAGAAAACTTAAAACCACATAAACGACTCCGGCTGCTGCCAGACCACACATGGTCTGGGGTATGCCCCATTTTTGAACCCCATACATTATAGGAGGAAGAAAAGCAAAAGAAGAAGCAAGAAATATGGGAACTTTCCCTCTTGTTATAAGTTGAAAAATAAGGGTACCAGCACCAGCTGTAAAAAGAGCTACATTAGGATCAAGTCCGGTAAGAAGAGGCACAAGGACCAATGCTCCAAACGCAACAAAAAGCATTTGAGCTCCCAAAAAGCAATCCTTGATTCTAAAATTGTAAGTTGTTTCCGCATGGATTGAATCGTTCATAAATTTTCCTATCTTTTGAGTTAAAATTATATAAATTAAAAAACTTTTTATTTTGTTCCAAATATTTTATCTCCGGCATCGCCTAATCCCGGAAGAATATAACCAACATCATTAAGTTTTGCATCAATGGAAGCCACATAAATATCAACATCAGGATGCTTTTCTTCAAGAGCTTTAATACCCTCGGGAGCAGCAACAAGAAAAAGTCCTTTTATTGTTTTACACCCTGCTTTTTTCAATGCATCCACAGTGGCAATAAGCGTTCCTCCAGTTGCCAGCATGGGATCAAGAATTAAAGCAATACGTTCATCCATGGCATTTGTTGTTTTAATATAGTATTCAACCGGCTTAAGAGTCTTTTCATCTCTATAAAAGCCTACAACACTTACCTTGGCAGAAGGAATAAGATCAAGCACTCCATCCATCATACCCAATCCTGCCCTTAAAATAGGAACAATGGTGATTTTTTTCCCTTTTATTTTTTCTACTTCTACCTTTCCTGCCCAACCCTCAATTACTTTTTTCTCAGTATCAAGATCTTTTGTTGCTTCATAAGTCAATAATCTTGCAACCTCAGAAGCAAGGTCTCTAAAGTCTTTTGTGCTAATATCCTTGTTTCTCATAAGTCCGAGTTTATGTTTTATGAGTGGATGGTTCTCTACATTTACAGCCATATTTTTCCCCTTATATTTTTTAAACTAGCCAAAATTTATATATTATGAATGGTCTTAAAAATTTAGTAAAAATAAAAATAATAGTCAAGAAAAATAGCAAATAACAGGAGTTTAATTGAAATTATTTTCATTTTATGCAAAACAAAGAGTATGGTCAATAAAGATGAATATATTGAAGTTGCTGTTGTGCTGCCTGTTTACAATACTTTCACATATAAAATCCCGGAAAAATTGATAAATCAAATTTTACCAGGCATGCGAATCCTTGTTCCCTTTGGGAAAAGAAGAGTTACCGGGTATGCTATAAAAAAAACTTTAAAGCCAAAAAAATTCAAAGCAAAATTAATATATGATATTTTAGATGAAATTCCCCTTTTTCCTGAAACAATGATTAAATTTTTTATATGGACCAGTGAGTATTATATTCATCCTCTGGGCGATGTTATTAAAACCGCTCTTCCTTCAGGGCTGAATCAGCAGGATATATCCATGATTTCAATGACAAAAAAAGGTGAAGATGATTATAAAAAGGGAAATCTAAACCCGGGGCAATCTGAAATAATAAGTATTTTAAATGATCATAATGGTATTTTACCAATCAAAGCCCTTAAGAAAAAAACTTTGAATCCTGCTATTAACAACCTTATCAAAAATATGGAAAAAGCAGAACTACTCTTAAAAACTTATAAACTTGCCAAAGATACAACTAAAGTTAAGCAGGAAAAATTTATTTTTTTATCTGAAAATCCATTAAAAACAATAATTCTTTCAAAAAAACGGAAACAAATACTTAAAGCTGTTAAAGATGCAAAAGAAATATCCCTTACAAAACTTAGAGAACAAATACCAACAGCCCCTACTCTGATAAAGCCTCTATCTGAGGCAGGCTATCTTAAAATTATTACAAGACAGGTTTTCCAAGACCCTCTTGGATTCCCTGTTGACCCGGATACACCGCCCCAACTTACCCAAGAACAAAATCAGGTTGTGAGCTTTGTTATAAATAAAATCCATGACGGATTCCAAAGATATCTGCTTTCCGGAGTAACAGGAAGTGGAAAAACCGAAGTCTATTTACGTATTGTTGCAAAGGCATTGGAAATAAATAAGACAGCTCTTGTGCTTGTCCCTGAAATTTCTTTAATTTCCCAGACAGAACGAAGGTTCAGGGCAAGATTTGGCACTAAAATTTCTGTGCTCCACAGCGGACTTTCAAATAATGAACGTCTTGACCAATGGCATCGAATAATACAAAATAAAGCATCCATTGTTATTGGAGCAAGATCAGCTGTTTTTGCACCTCTTCAAAATCTTGGAATCATTATAATAGATGAAGAACATGACACTTCATATAAACAGGAAAACGGTTTAAGGTATAATGCAAGGGATTTATCCATTGTAAGGGCTCAGATGAATAATATCCCGATTATACTTGGTTCTGCAACGCCTTCTATTCAATCCTATCACAATGCCAGAACAAATAAATTTAAAGAACTTAAACTTAAAAAACGTGTAAACAAACATCCCTTACCTGAAATAGAGCTTGTTGATTTAAAAAAGCATAAAGATTTTACAGGATTTCAAAGACTTATTTCGCCAATGCTTTCAAAGGCAATAAGACAATGTCTCAACAGAGGAGAGCAAGCATTAATCTTCCTTAACAGGCGAGGGTTTTCTACATATCCGGTATGTGAATCATGCGGAGAATCCATAAAATGCAAATTCTGTGAACTTACAATGACTTTTCACAAGGGTTTAAATCAGTACAGATGCCATCTCTGTGGGTTTTCCCGTTCAACAAAAATTAAATGCCCTGAATGCGGATCAAACAAAATAAAACCTCTGGGCTTTGGTACTGAAAAAATAGAAAATATGCTTTTAACTCTTTTCCCTGATGCAAGAATTGCAAGAATTGATCAGGATACCACCCGGAAAAAAGGTCAACTGATTTCTCTTTTAAAAAAAATTAAAAACCAGAGTGTTGATATAGTTGTGGGTACACAAATGCTTGCCAAGGGTCATGATTTCCCTTGTATTACCCTTGTGGGTATAATCTGTGCCGATCTTTCCCTGAATTTTCCTGATTTCAGATCTTCGGAAAGAACTTTTCAGCTATTGGCCCAGGTTGCAGGACGCGCTGGCAGGGGTGACAAAATTGGAAGGGTTATCATGCAGACATACAATGCTGATCATTTTGCAATATCAGCATCAAAAAATCAGGACTTTATTGAATTTTACCAAAAAGAAATACCCTTTAGAAAAGCCCTGCTTTATCCGCCTTTTGCTAAAATAATACAATTAAAAATTTCTGGGAAAAACCCTGTAAAAGTCAAAAACCACTCTTTAATGATAGGCGATATATTAAAAACCATGCTTGAAAACGATAAAAATTTAAAAAAATCCGTTCAGATTTTAGGACCGATAGAAGCAGGCATTCCAAAGATTGCCACCCGTTTCCGATGGCAAATCCTGATCAAAGGCATAAACATATCCATTTTGAACAAGCTTGTGAGAGACCTTATTTCGCAAAAACAAATAAAATCGGAAAAACATGTAAGCACAGCCATTGATGTTGATCCCTATTCCATGCTCTAATTTAATTGTATTTTTTTACCAAATGATGGACAAAAACAGATTCTTCTTTAGATATTTAAACACGGCAATATTATCGATAATCAAGGCTTTACAGAGTCAGTGCATAAAATTCAGAGTTTCAATACTATCTTGATAAATCTCAAAAACATATGGTACAATTAAATCTTATAAATCAGGCTGTTATAAAGTTAGGGTGCTTTCAAAAATGTAGCTTCAAAAGCTTTACATGTCCTATATTGTTGAAGACGGTTGCTAAGGGAAAAAGCATCGTTCATATCATAGTGCTGGAAAATATCCAGACCTCTGTCTAAAAGAATCTTC
>CAZTEM010000112.1:0-8542 GCA_964612755.1 uncultured Desulfobacterales bacterium
TATTATCTTGATTTCTGTCATAAGTATAAACATGATTCCAGGGCGGTTGAACAGCATTTATCTGCTTCTGCGTAAAATCAGGCATTTAATGGGTGGTGCTACTCATACTGTTAAGTCCAGAATCATTAAAGGAGCCGGAAATCCGTTTGATTTTCAGGGGCTTACATAGCTCCGCCTTGTCGCTTTTGTTGGGATATTTGCTACAAGCAAGTCCTACCTTAGTAATTCAGAGTTTTTTTGTCAAGAAAGAAAAAATAATCAGGTGGAATTTTTAAATTTGCTCCGGGGTAAAACTTACAGCTTTATCAATTAAGTCAAGGTTGCAAAAAAGCATGATTAATCGGTCGATTCCTAAGGCAATGCCGGCTGTTTCAGGCATTTTACCAAGATCTTCTAAGAATTTTTCCGGCATTGGTATATCTTGTTTACCCATGGAACGTCTGAGAATCAGCTCAGATTCAAAGCGTTTTTTTTGTTCCCGGGGGTTAATCAGTTCTGAAAAACCATTGGCAAGCTCAATGCCTGCTATATAGAGTTCGAACCTTTCTGCAAGATCGGGATTGTCATGCTTTGATTTTGCAAGGGCACCAAGGGATACAGGATAGTCATAAAGGAATAAAGGCTGATTTGTTCCAAGGTTTGGTTCTATCTCAAAGCCCATGATTTCATCAAATTGCTTATTTACCAAGGCTTTTTCCATGGTGGTATCAGTAAATTGTAAAAAGGCATCTTTTACAGAAAGTTTCAGGAATTTTTTTTTCAGATCAATAGTTTTATTTTGATATTTAAGAGTGTTGCCGGAACCTGTTTTTTTTGCAATATGTCTGATTAAATTTTGGGCTGTATCCATCAAATCAAGATAGGTTTCGTCTTTAGCATACCACTCAAGCATTGTAAGCTCAGGAAGATGTTTTTCGCTTCTTTCGTTTTTTCTGAAACATTTGCAGATTTGGAATATTTTGTCATATCCCCTGCTGACAAGCCTTTTCATGCATAGCTCCGGGGATGCCTGGAGAAACCAGCCTTCAGAATCCATTGAATCAATATGGGCTTCAGGGATAATGGCAGGTAGTCTTAAGGGTGTTTCAACCTCAAGAAAATCATTATTTAAAAAAAATACTCTAATGGCATTGATAATTTGTGCTCTTTGCTCCAGGACTTTCACAATTAGATTCTTTTATTTTTCTTTTATTTTATAGATGTCTTTTATTCTGTCCTGGAGAAAAATATTATCATATTGTTCAGGATCTGCTTTGTCAAACATGTCATATCCTGCTTCAATGCATTCATTGCATGCCTGGTGCGGTATGTGTACGGCAAGAATATGCTGACCCGGAGTTGCTTTTGAATCAATTTGAAAGCTGCCCCCACAATTTTTGCAAACCCTGATTGTTTCGTTTTGCCTTTCAAAAAGATTGTCAGTATCATAGAAAATTTCCCTGACTTTTTCCTGGAATTCACCGTGCTTTCCTGCGTTTTCCCTTAATTCTTCCCTGTTTTGAAAGCTTTTATTTATTGATTCACAGGTTGATTTTATTTTATTGGTTATTGCTGCTGACTGCCGTAGTTTGTCAGGATTATAATCAGGTTCGATTACGCCTGAATAATCAAGTCCTGCCATGGCAAGTATTATTCCAAGATTGACATAGGGCAGGGCACCTTCTATGGAATAACCGCCTTCGAGCACTGCAATATCAGGTTTTAACATGGTTGTCAGGTCAGCATATCCCTGGGCTGAAAAATTCATATTTGTAAGGGGATCAGTATAATGGTTGTCCTGACCTGCTGAATTTACAATAATATCAGGTTTAAAAGCTTCAATGGCAGGCATTACAGTGTTTTCCATTACATAAAGATAACCTTCCCGGGATGTTCCCGGGGGTAGAGGGATATTAAGATTTGTTCCCATGGCATTGGGGCCTCCTAACTCGTTTGGAAACCCTGAACCCGGATACATTGTTCTGCCGTCCTGGTGTAAAGAGATAAAAAGGACATTTGGATCATGCCAGAAAATATTATTTGTGCCATCTCCGTGGTGACAATCTGTATCCACAATGGCAATCCTTTTTATTCCATATACAGACCTTATGTGTTCGACCATGATAGCTTCCATGTTTATATGACAAAAACCTCTGCCACCATGGGTTACCCGCATGGAATGGTGTCCTGGGGGGCGGACAAGGGCAAATCCTGTTTTAACCTGTTTTTCCATGACAGCTTTTGCAATGGCTAAGGCTCCTCCTGCACTGATCAGGTGTGATTCTGTTGTAATTGTATCTTCATCAGGAACAGAAAAATGGGTTCGCCTTATATCTTTTTTTGTAACAATGTCAGGCTTGAATTCCACAATGCCTTCAATATCAAAAATACCTTCTTCAGCAACCTGGTCCTGGGTATATAAAAGGCGTTCTTCCCGTTCAGGGTGTATTGGGTCTATTGCCCAGTCAAAGGCCGGGAAAAAAACAAGTCCGGTTTTATTTTTTGCTTTTAGCATTATTGATCCTTAAATAACTATTCTTTTATTGCATCAAAACTCATTGTTTCGAATCCATGGATAAGCCCTGGTTTGATTTGAATTTTCAGTCTGAATATTTTACCTTTTGGTGAAAAATTACGGACAATATTAAATTCCTGGAACTCAATTACTTCTACTTCATTGAGCTCTTCTTTTTCAGCACCCTGGGAAATGGCCTTTTCCTTTAAGATGGTATAAGCTGTTTCCATTGCATCATCTTCAGTAAAGGAATTTGCAATGGGTTCGGCATAATCTTCTTCATGTACAGTTGCAATCCCCTGTTCTGTGTCTGCAATCAAAGAGACTTCGCAGGTTGTTCTGGCAAGGGCTGCTCCAATGGCATTTGCAACAGAAGATAAAGGCACGGCTTTTGTTTTAATACCTGATATTTTTTCAATGTATGGAGCAAGGTATTTTGCAGGTCCACCCATCAAAAGAATTTTTTCAGGCTTGATTTTATAGCCTTCCATAAATTCATGGACAGTATAAACAGGTTTTTGATTAATACGGTCAACCATTTTCAAAGAATGATTAACAATTTGCCTACAGGTTGTATCAAGTATTTTTTCAGCAGCATCATCAATAGGGATATTAATCTGTTCTGCTATTTGTTTTATACCTTTTTCTGCAAGTTTTTTATCACCGTCATCCATCATTCCAAGATATACAATTGCATCGGTAGGCGTAGGGATTTGACCTCCAAAAGCCATGGCTGATCCTTTTCTTTCAGGACCTATGATAAGGTTATTATCCTCTACTTTAATGGCACTATCTCCTCCAATACCTTTGGAATATGTTTTTAGAGACCTGATAAGACTTTTATATATACCCCTTCTGATTCCAACAGGTTCGAGCAGGGCTGCCTTGTTTATAAGTAAGGCTATGTCAGTTGTTGTCCCACCAATGTCAAGTACCAGTGTGTCTGTATTGTCTTCAGCATGGGGGATAGCTCCCATAATACTTGCAGCAGGACCTGAAAGTACTGTCTGGGCAGGAAATTCTATGGAAGCATCAAGGCTCATTGTGCCGCCGTCAGCTTTTAAGACCTGGATAGGGGCTTTTATTCCTTTTTCATCAAGGGATTGCTTTACAGCTTTAAAGAATTCTTTATGCATACTATAGACAGCAGCGTTTAAGTGTGTTGTGGCAATACGTCTTGGAAAATTAAGGTTTCCTGAAACATTGTGACCCAGAAATATTTTTTTAAAATCTTTATTTAATAATCTCCTTATAAGCATTTCATGGGAAGGGTTTCTTATGGAAAATTTTCCAATAACAGCTATATATTCAATGCCGGCTTGTTTAAGTTTTTTGCCGATGTTTTGGATTTCCTGCTTGTCAATTTTTTTAGTTTCTCTTCCCCTGTGGTCGATTGCCCCTTTAACAATATAAAAATGTTCATCGGTTTTGTAAAATTTTGGATTTATGCCGGGTCCGCTTGATACTATAATGCCAACAGGGTTAACATTTTGTTGCACCACTGCATTGGTTGTAAGGGTTGTGGATAATATTATCTTTTTTATTTTTTCAGGAGGAATGTCTTTGAGCAACTCTGTTAGACCTGCAAGAACAGTATCAAAAAGATTTAGAGGGTCAGTTGGAACTTTGACCTTTTTTTTTAAGCCTTTATCATCTAAAAGCACCGCATCAGTGTGTGTGCCACCTACATCAAGTCCAATAATCATACTTTTATCCCGGTAAAACCTAATAAAAAGTTTAAATGAAGTTCCTTTAAGAACCTTGTTAATTCCTGTCAGAAAATCATAATGATGTCAATCAGATTTTTTATTTATTGGCAACAAAGAAGTCTTTTATTAAGCCCTGCCTTTTCAATTTTTGACCATAGGCAGCAGCACTGGCTTTATCAGGGAATTTTGAGATTCTAACAAGAAACCATGTTTTATTTTTACCTTTAACTTTTACAAATCTTGCATCAAGCCCTTTTTTAGTTAATTTTTTTGTATATTTTGCAGCATGGGGCTGACTTAAAAAAGCTGCAATTTGTATGGTATATAACATTTCAGGAACAGGCGCAGGAGCTTTAAATGTTATGGTTTTTGGTTCAAGCTTTTTGGCTTTTTGTTTAAAAAGGGTTGTAAGAGTATTAAACATTAAAAATATTGCAAGGAAAAATGTTAAGAGAATAAAAGAAAATTTAATAATTAATTTTGTTTTTTCATGTTTTGTTAATAGGAAATAAAGCTTTTGAAATGATGATTTGATTAAGCCTGTAAAATCCGGCGCATATTTCTTATGGGAACCGGGCTTTGCAAAGGATAGTTTTGAGGGGATATCCTTTTCATCCTCTTGTTTTATCAGCTCTTGTATCAGAATTATTTTTTTACTTTCTTTTTTTAAGTGGATTAAAGCGGTCTTATAAATTTTTTGTGCTGTAAAATCAGTTCTTTTGAGCTGGATAAATATATTTGTAAGTAAAGGGAGAATCTTTGGGTTATTATAATGATTCTCAGCAATAATAGTCAGGGTGTCGTGATCCATGGAAGATAAATCAAGGTTTTTTATATGAAAAAGTTTTTTTAACCATAATAGTGCCATATGTTCATCATCAGGTGATAGCTGTATAAAAAGAGTGGTGGCTTTATCAAAATTTGCATCATTTATGTCTGATGTTGCTGTAAACTTTGCTATTGCTTCTGAAAGTTTTTTTGCAAGATTCCTTGCTGAAAATGGTGAAATAAGAAAGGAATCATATACCCGTAATGCTTTATGGTATTTTTCTTCGGTCCTTTTATAAATGCCGGCTCTTTCCCAGATTATTCCATCTTTTATAAGTGAATTAATTATTTTTTTCCCTATTAGATCCATAATTAAACCTGATATGATAAAGAAAAAAAGAACAATAAAAATAAATAAAATAACAGGACTATTACCTGTTAACAGGGAATTGAGCTGGAAAATAATATATATTGAGACAGGCATACTGAAAAGAGCTGTGATCCATAGCCTTATGCTGATATGTCTTAGCAGCCAGATCAATTTGTGCCTCCTGAAATAGTTTCATCGAAATTATTATCCTCTGGCAGGTTTGGATTCTGGTTTTTTTTCAACGCTATTGTATATGTTTCTCTGTCTACAGCAGTATCAGCAGAATTATCTTTGTTTACAGCATATCCTGTTACAGCATCAACTTTGACAAAATGAATGCCCTTGGGTATTGGGAATTTTTTTCTATGTTCATTTTTTAAAGCCTTTTTCATAAATTCAGCCCATATGGGAGCAGCTGCTTTCCCACCTGTTATGCCGCCCCGGTTTTTATTAATCAGTTTTTTCTTTCTATCAAACCCTGTCCAGACAGCAGTAGACAAGTCAGGGGTGAATCCTATGAACCATGCATCATTATAGTTGTCAGTTGTCCCTGTTTTGCCTGCAGCTGGTCGTGTAAACCCCAATCGCCGGACAGAAGCGCCTGACCCTCTGTTAATTACAGATTTCATCATATCAATGACCTGATAGCTTATGGCAGGATCAAGCACTTGTTTTTCTTGAACAATATGCTCATGTATGATTCTTCCCAATGGATCCTCAACACGCCATATCATAAAAGGTTCGTGCCGTATGCCTTCTTTGGCAAAGGTTGCAAATGCCGAAGCCATTTCCAGAGGAGTAACAGGAGAAGTCCCAAGGGCAACTGAATATACATTTTTAAGTTTGCTTGTTATTCCGCACAGTTTTGCAGTATTTATAACGGCTTCCGGACCTGTTTTTTCTACAAGCCTTGCAGCTACAGTGTTTATTGATTTTGTAAGGGCTTTTTTTAATATAAGGTCACCAAGGTTTTTTTTGCCAAAATTCAGAGGTTTCCAGTCAGGCGCACCCTTGACCCGTATTAATATTGGCATATCAGGGACAATTGTTCCGGGATGCATATTAAATTTTTCAAATGCAGTATAATATACAAAAGGCTTAAAACCTGATCCTACCTGCCTTTTACCATTTATTGCTCTGTTAAATTCGCTTTTATAATAATTTCGTCCTCCAATCATGGCTTTTACAGCACCTGAATTAGTATCAATCGCCACTAAAGCTCCCTGGGGGCGTATTGTTTCATCTTCTTTCAGTCCCATTAAGTCATCAAGTCTATCAAGTCCATCCTGGATTGATTCCCGGGCTGCATTCTGGAGATAGGTGTCAATGGTCGCAGTAACTTTTATCCCGCCATGGTAAACAACTTCTTCACCATACTTTGAAATAAGCTCTTTAATAAGTGCATCAAGAAAATAACTTCCGGTTCTGGAATCTGCAAATTTCTTTGATAACTCAGGTTTGGTTTCCAATACAGCTGTTTTTTGAAGTTCTGAAATAAGTCCAAGGGCAGCCATTCTTTTTAAAACAATATTACGTCTTTTAATTGCCTTATCATAATGTTTATATGGATTATATTCAGTGGGTGATTTGGGCAGCCCTGCCAAAAGAGCGGCTTCACTTAGAGAAAGATCTGATGCGCTTTTTCCGAAAAACGTTCTTGATGCTTTTTCAATGCCTTGAGTCCCTGCTCCAAAATGAATCTGGTTTATATAGGTATGCAGTATTTCATCTTTGGTGCAGCTTGCTTCTATCTGTAAGGAGACCAGAAGTTCTTTGAATTTTCTAAAATAAGATTTTTCAAAACTGAAAAAAAGGTTTTTTGCAAGCTGCTGGGTTATGGTCGAAGCTCCCTGTGTTTTGCCAGGCTTAAAAAGTGTTATGTATAAAGCCTTTATAGTCCTGAGTTTATTAATCCCATGGTGTTCATAAAATTTATGATCTTCTATGGCAAGTATTGCATTTATAAAGTTTTTTGAGACTCTGTTTAAGGGGATTGATTCTCGTTCTCCAAGGATAATCAGTCTTTGCCCCGATGCTGCAAATATTTCAGTTCTGGGAGTTTCAATAATCCTGCTCAATGGTTGAGGAACTTTTGGTAAATCTTTTGCTGTGGTAAATATTAATAGTGTTAAGACAAGGATTGCTAAGGCTCCAAATAAAAGACCTGAATATAGAACAAATCTGGAAATTTTTAAAAGTATTGGGAATAGTTTCATATATTACTCCCTTTAAGACCTATTACAAGCTCCCAGACAACCCACTCCCTGCCATTTATTAATAAAACATTAGTCTGGGCTTTGTCTTTATACTCAAATCCGAGTTGAATATACCCATCTTTTGTTTCATTACATATTCCAACCCGAACAATTCTTCCATTTTTTTCAAGCAGAATATCCGGGTTTTCAATAAGGTCTTTGACTTTATCAAAAGATAAGTCTGTCATGGCTTTAAAAAATTGTTTAGCAGAATAAATACGGTCTTTAAACTGGACAAAGTCGTCAAGGCTTGATTTCATTATAAATTGTGTGCTTGATTCAGGTGCTTCAAACATTTGTTTGTTGAGCTTGATCTGGTCAAGAACAAGATTATCAGAATTCAAGAAGAAAATTTTCAAACTTTTATCTTCCTGACCTTCAATAAAAATTCTATCAAGGTTGGGATCATTCAGCAGAAAAAGAAGTTTAGCAGAAGGAATTAATCTGTCTGCAGTGTATTTTGGAAGTTTCATATATAATTGTTTGAAACGATCTATGTCAAGGTTGATCCATCCTCCAGGGGTTATACCCGAAGCAAGCTCCATTAAGGATGATGAATTCAGAGCATTTTGTTTTGTGACCTGCTGCTTGTCAATGATTTTTTTTAGATGGGAATTTGCTTTTGATGTTTTATCCCCTGTTTCCCATATTGTTCCTTTTTCAGGGCGGGTGTCATTAATGGAAACAAGGTATACACCCAATAAGTGCTCGCACCAATTGTATTTAAATTCAGAAAAAATAAATACAGAAGTGAATATAACAACAATAAGGTTTAAAATGGAAAATATCCTTTTAAACCATGCTGTCATTGTTAGAGGTTCATACCATTGAATAATCATCATATTCTTATGCCTCAAATCTCTTGGTTTTGCAAGTAGTAAACTTTGTATACAGCAATTCTCGGTCAAAAAATATTAACAGAGCAGATACCCGCTTCAAAAATCTT
>CAZTEM010000113.1:0-8331 GCA_964612755.1 uncultured Desulfobacterales bacterium
GTTAATACGCGTGGAACATTAAATCATCTAAAATCTTTATAATATATATTATGTTTATCAGCTTTATAAGAAAATTTTCTTACTGTCAGACCAATCTTTTTTGCAGAGTTTTTTATATTACCTTTATTTTCTTTTAAAGCATTAATTAATAATTTTTTTTCAAATTCACCAATGGACTGATCAAATAAATGTGTTTTCAGGTTATCTGGTTTTTGTTCGGTCTGGAGGCTTGGCGGCAGGTGAAAGCTGTGGATAGCCTCATCATTGCATAGTATAACAGCACGTTCAATACAATTTTCAAGTTCTCTTACATTGCCTGGCCAATGGTAGGACATCATCATATCAATAGCAGGGGTGGAAAATCTTTTAATGGATTTATCCTGTTCCCGGGAATATTTTTCAAGGAAATGATCTGCAAGCAGAATAATATCAGTTTTCCTCATGCGCAGGCTCGGGATATAGACGGGAAACACATTAAGCCTGAAATAAAGGTCACTTCTAAATAATTCTTTTTGGACCATTTCTTCAAGATTACTATTTGTCGCTGCTATTATTCTTATATCGGTTTTTATTTTTTTAAGCCCACCAACCTTTTCAAATTCTTTTTCCTGCAGGAATCTTAAGAGCTTTACCTGAACACTTAAATCCATATTGCCGATTTCGTCAAGAAACAGAGTGCCTTTATCTGCCATTTCAAATTTACCCATTTTACTTTTTGATGCGCCTGTAAATGCCCCTTTTGTGTGACCAAACAATTCACTTTCAATGAGGTTGGCAGGGATTGCAGCACAATTTAATTTTATAAAAGGGTTTTTATTTCTATGGCTGTTATAATGTATGGAGTTAGCAACAAGTTCTTTTCCGGTGCCGCTTTCTCCTCTTATGAGAACAGTGGCATTGCTTTTTGAAACCTGGGAAATCATTTGCATGACCTCTCTCATCTTATTGCTGTTGCCAATGATATTTGAAACCTGAAATTTTGTTTCAAGTTCGGTTTTGAGTCTCAGGTTTTCCTGGTTTAATCTGTTTTGCTCCAGTCTGGAATCATCAAGATTAACAATATGGGGAACAATCATTGAGGCAACAATGGTAAGAATTTTTTCTCCTTTTTTTAGAAAGGTCTTCCCGTCAAAAAGCCTGTCCGCACTTATTGCACCAATAACTTTATTCCTTTTTCTGACAGGAATGCAAATAAAAGAAAATTCGTTTTCGTCTTTATTGTGTGAGTTTGTTTTATCAAGGAAAAGCGGGTCTTTACTGATTCTTGGAACAATTGCCGCCTCACCTTGTTCAATAACTTTCCCTATTATCCCTTCACCGATTTGGTAGCGGGTTTTATTGATAATATTTTCCGGAATACCATGGGCAACTTCCATGCGGATTTCTTCATTGTCAGGGTCAAGTAAAAATATTATACCCCGTATAAGGTTTAAAGATTCCGAAAGAATAGAAAGAATTTTATATAATATTTGCCTGCTGTCAATTTTTTTATTTGTATTATTTAATGTCTGGGTAATTTCATATAACCATTCAATTTCTTTATTTGATTCCATGGGATATAGCTATTATGCTTTTATAATTATTATACATTTGATTTAAAACTTATATTATGTAACAATATTATTTACAAGAAATCTTTTTTAAAATATTAATTTTCAATTCGTTAAGGTATTTCAGAATGGAAAAATGTAAAGAATCAGGCAGTTCTTTTAAAGTAAAAGATGCAAATAAAAAAAAATTGCAGATTTTATTTGAAATTTCCAATGCGGTAAATACCACAACAAATTTAGATGAACTATATAAAGCCATCCATAAATCCATTGGTAAAATATTAAAAGCAGATAATTTATATATTAGCAAATATAATGAAAAAGAAGATATCTTGACCTTACCCTATCTTGTTGATGATAACGACAGTAACCCTGAACCTATTTTGAATTTCAGCAAGACTCCGTCTTTAACGCGAAAGGTGATAGAAACAAAAAAACCAATCATTCTTTATACAAAGGATCTTGCTAAGGAAGTAATTATCGCAACTCCTCCAAAAGTCTGGCTTGGAGCTCCTTTGATAGTGAAGAATAAAGTTATCGGGGCAATTGTTATTCAAAGTTATCAATCTGAAAATGACTATAAGAAAAAAGATCTTGAGATTCTATATTCTGTATCTCAGCACATCGCTCTTGCTTTAGAACGAAAAGAAAATAATGATATATTAAAGGAGCAGGGAGAAGTTTTAGAAAAAATACTTGAGTCTTCTCCCGTTGGTATGGCCCTTATTGAAAATAATATTTTTAAATGGGTTAATAATGAAATTTTAATTATGTATGGGTATAAGACCAAAAAAGATTTTGAGAATAAAAGCGCTGCAATGATTTATGCCTCAAAAAAAGAATTTGAAGAAGCAGAAAAAATTATAAAGGAAAAGTGTAGTAAGACAGGGCAAGCAGATTTTGAATTTGATCAGATCCGCAAGGATAAAAGTATTTTTCCTGCCCATATCATTGTTAATAGTGATGACAAAGAAAACCCCTTATCATGGACAATAGTTACTATTAAGGATCTTTCCGAACAAAAAGCTGCTGAAAGGAAAAGAATTGAGCGCGAAAAACTTCAAAGCGTCCTTGAAATGGCTGGAGCTGTATGCCATGAGCTAAGTCAACCGCTTCAATCCATACTTGGTTATTCAGAACTTTTATTATTGGAAAATGATGAAGGCAATTTGCTTGATTTTAATGAAAATCTTGATATTATTATAGATCAGACAAGTCAAATTGGTAAGATTACAAAAAAACTTTCCGGGATTACAAAGTATAAAACCATTGATTGTCCTGGCGGTACAAAAATTTTTGATATCTGGGAAGAGGATAAAAATTAAAAGTTCAGATAAAGCCTTTGAAGTCTCAAGTGAAATCATGACTGCTGTCCTTGGTGCTCAAAACCTTGATGATTTGTATAAGATAATTCATAAGGCCCTTGGCAGGATACTTAATGTAGATAATTTTTTAATTGCAAGCTATAACAGGAGGGAAAATACGATTTCTTTTCCCTATTTTGTTGATCAAATGGACTCTGAGATAGGTTCAAACGTGTTCCCACTTACCACAACCGGATCCCTTACAGGAGAGGTTATTAAACAAGGGAAGCCTTTAATCTTTTTTTTAAAGGATATTACAAACTATTTACAAAAAAATACCTTATCAGGGAAATCAAGAATTGGTACAAAATCAAAAATATGGCTGGGAGCCCCTTTAAAAGTAAAGAATAGAATAACAGGTGCCATTGCTCTGCAAAGCTACACCAAAGAAGACATGTATGATAAAGAGGATCTTGCAATACTGGATATGATTTCTCAATATATAGCTTTTGCCCTGGAGCGCAAACAAACTGAAGATGCAATAAAAAATCAGAAACAAACCCTTGAAAAAATTTTTCAATTATCACCTTCCGGGATTGCAGTTTTAGAAAATCGTGTTTTTAAACAGGTAAATGATGAATTTGTAAAGATGCTTGGGTATGAAACCCGGGAGGATTTTAAGGATAAAAGTGTAGAAATGATCTATGCTTCAAAAAAAGATTATTTAAAAGCAGGCAGGATTATGTTTTTGGATTGTGCAACCAGAAAAAGGTCTGATTTTGAATTTGATTTTATCAGAAAAGACAGAAGTGTTTTTCCTGCCCATATCACCATTAATTATCCAAGCCTTACCGAGCCTTTATCCTGGACAATAGCTTCCATAACAGATCTTACCATAAGAGAAAATATTGAAAAGGAAAAATTGAAACATGAAAAGCTTAAGGGGATTCTTGAAATGGCAGGTACAATTTGTCATGAATTAAATCAACCACTCCATGTGATACTTGGATATTGTGATATTTTATTGGTGGATAAGGAGATTGATAAGAAAGAAGTGGAAAATATTTTAAATATAATAATTGAACAGATAAACAGGATAAACAGAATTACAAATAAATTATTGAGTATAACTGAATATAAAACATTAAAATATGCAGGAGAAAGTCAAATTCTTGATATATGGGGTAGTGAAAATCAAAAATAATTACTAATTTAACAGGCTTTACAGCTCTGGATTTGATTTTCTTTTTTCAGCTATAGCATCAAGTTTTCTTTCAATCACCGCTCTTAAATGCCTTTCAGGATCAAATTCTTCTGAATGGTAATTTAAAACCCACCATAATTCGTTCAGTTTTTTATGATCCTTTTGCCACCAGGAAATAGATTCTTCAATGGCATCAGGGTTTTCAAATTCCGAATTAATTTTAACATAAAAATCATAGGAGCCTGTTCTTGTTACAGGTTTTAAGGAAAGTACACTTACAGTGTTTCGATTTATCATGTTTTCTCCTTGTTGTCATAAATTATATGCTCTTAAGGGGAACTGCAATTCATTAAAATTGTTATAAATAGTTTCAATTAAAAAGTAAAGGCAATATAAAAATAATTCCAAGATTAGTATTGATGTTGTGAATTTTTATATGTAAGTTAATTAAATTGATCTTTTATGTAAATTCAAGCTAATGCGAGGAGATTAACCATGACAGAATTATATAAAACCGTATTTTATGATCAGCATAAAAATTATAATGGAAGCCTTGTTGAGTTTGCAGGCTGGGAAATGCCTATTCAATATCCTGACGGGATAAGTAAAGAACATATGGCAACAAGGGAAAAAGCAGGCGTTTTTGATGTTTCGCATATGGGCAGACTTTATTTTAAAGGTAAAGATAAGCTTAAATTTTTACAGCATGTACTTACAAATAATGCAGCAGCACTTAAAGTCGGGGAAAGTCAGTATACCCTTATACCCAATGAAAATGGCGGTGCCATTGATGATGCATATTTATACAGGTTTGTTAAAGATGAGTATCTTCTTGTTGTAAATGCTTCCAACAGAGAAAAAGTGCTTGATCATTTTAATAAGGTAATTAAACATTTTTCAGATATTGAAATGAGGGATAGAACCTTTGAAATTTCCATGATTTCTCTCCAGGGTCCTGAATCTAAACATATTATTGAACGATTGATAACAAAAGGTGTTTTGCCTGAGCCTGCAAGGAATTCTTTATCTGTGGCTGAAATTGATAATTTTCCTGTTTATATTGCAAGAACAGGCTATACAGGCGAGCCCCTTGGCTTTGAGGTTTTTGTAAAAAATGAAAAAGCTCCTGCAATATGGGATTTGTTTTGTGATAACGGCGGTGTCCCTATTGGTCTTGGAGCAAGGGATACATTGCGCCTTGAGGCGAGCTTGCCGCTTTATGGTCATGAACTTGGCATTGATCATGATAATATCGAAATCCCGATATTCGCATCAAAATTATCAAAATTTGCTGTTAGTTTTTCTCCTTTAAAAGGTGAGTTTGTTGGGAAAAAAGCCCTTTTGGACCAGCAAAAATGTTTAAAAATGATAATTCATCATGATTTTAGCAATATCCGGGCATTGCCAAAAATGATAATGCCTGTTGCTATCATTGGCAAGGGGATAGCAAGGGCAGGCTACAAAGTGTTTAAAAAAGGGAATCATGCAGGCTATATTACAAGCGGCACAATGGTACCGTTCAAGCAGATAGTCGGAAGTGGTCTTGATTCTAATTTTGAAGAGAAGACACAGAGAAGGGCAATTGCGTTGGCGTTTGTGGATAGCAGTATTGTTGAAGGTGATATTCTGGAAATAGAAATAAGGAATAAAAAGGTAAAAGCTGTGGTTGTGCCATACCATATGAGTGCCGAAGCTCCACCCTGTGTCAGGGCAATCCCCTATAATCTGCTCAAGCTTGGTAAAAAGGATATTAAAAATTTATCTTATAAGGAAAAAGCTGAAAATCTTTTATCAAGGGCATTTAATAATCATAAATGGAGACAAAAAGAGTGTATTAATCTTATTCCGTCAGAGCAGAGTCAGTCTTTTTTATCAAGGGTTTTATCCATTACAGATCCTGTGAACAGATATGCTGAACACAAGGAAATTAAAGCATTTTCCTGTGAAGATATTTTTTATTATCAGGGGACAGCTTTGATAGAAGAGGTTGAATGCCTTTTAAATGAAGAATTCAAAAAGTACTTTAATTGCCGGAATATTGAATCAAGGGTTATTTCGGGTCAGATGGCAAATGCTGCATTTTTCAGTGCTCTTGTTGATCATATTAACAGGGCGGACAGAAAAAAAGAACAACGGCGTATAAAGAAAATATTTAATAATCATATTATCAAGGGTGGTCACTTAAGTGCTCAGCCCATGGGAGCTTTGCGCGATTTTGTGGCAAGGGATCCAAAGACGGAAAAACCTGCTGTGGTAAATTTTCCGGTATTAAAGGATAATCAATATAAAATTGATACTATTGCTTTAGAAGAATTATTTAAAGAACACACACCAGAGCTTATTATCTTTGGGAAAAGCATGGTTCTTCATAAAGAGCCTGTAAAAGAGGTTAGAAAATTTGTTGACGAGTATGCTCCCAATTGTATAATCATGTATGATATGGCTCATGTTCTGGGACTTTACGGTGAGCATTTTCAAGCACCTTTACAAGAAGGCGCCCATGTGGTTACAGGGTCAACCCATAAAACTTTTTTTGGAACCCAGCGAGGTGTGATTGCATCTGATTTTAAGGAAGATGACCTGCAATATGATTTGTTTGAAGCTGTAAAAAGAAGGACTTTTCCGGGGAGTGTGAGCAATCATCATCTTGGAACAATGGTGGGGTTATTATTTGCTGCCTATGAGATGAATCATTTTAAAGATGAATACCAGAAAAATGTAATTTTAAATGCAAAAGCTTTTGCCATGGCACTTTTTGAAGAAGGTCTTGATGTTGCAGGAGATAAGGATATTTCTTTCACAGAAACTCATCAGGTTATTTTAAATGTCGGGTATTCCAATGGTGCAAATATTGCAAAACAACTCGAAGAAAATAATATAATTGTAAATTATCAGGCAACTCCTTTAGAAGAAGGGTTTACAGCTTCGGGCGCACTCAGGATAGGCGTGTCTGAAATGACAAGATTTGGAATGGAACAAGAGGATTTTAAGGAGCTTGCATCATATATTGCTGATGTGATAAAGAATAAAGTGTGGGTCAGGGAAAAGATTGTCTCTTTCAGAAAGAATTTTCTTGATATGAGATATTGTTTTAAAAATGAGGAGTTTGACAGCATTGCAGAAAGTCTGATGCAGTCATTGTAGTGTAAATATATAATAATATCAGTATATTAAACTCATTTTGTTATTAAATTAACAAGGCGGAGCTATGTACCCCAGGGTGCATCTAAAGGACTTTTTACAGCCCTGCCCCCTTTATTGAGAACATGGGTATAAATCATTGTTGTGCTGACGTCGAGTAATACCGGAACGGGGATCAATAGATAATCTGTTTGAGGGGAAAACATATTGCCATATCCATGATTTTTCCGCATTTTTATACTTTCTGCTTAATGCATTGGGAAGATAAACAGAACCAAAACCATCGGCAAGATCTTTTTTGTGAAGAGTGTTGACATATTCAAGATGCTCTTTTAGGTTCTCGGCAATGGTTTCAGGAAGCATTGTAACCCTGTCCTTTTGCCCCTTGGCATTACGTATCATTATCTGGTTCATACCAAAATCAATATCCTGCACCCTGAGTCTGACAGACTCAATGCCACGCATGCCACATCCATAAAGGACTTTGACAACTAATTGGAAAACACCTGACATGGCATTGATAATTTCAAACACTTCATTTCGTGTTAAAACTGTTGGCATTCTCTGGGGCTGCTTTGCTCGCAGGGAATTAATATTAGACGGGAATTCAATACCCATAACATCCCGGTATAAAAATAATAGTGCATTAAATGCCTGATTTTGAGTTGATGCAGCCACATTCCCTTCAACGGCAAGGTGAGATAAAAATTGTTCAATGTGTATTTTCCCAAGATCCCTGGGGTGCTGCTTATTATGAAAAAAAATAAATCGTTTAATCCAACCGATATATGCTTGTTCAGTTCTGATAGAATAGTGTTTCAGGCGTATTTTACTTCTTACTTGATCAAGAAGCTTTACAGGTTGTTTTTCCATAACAAAACCCCTTAAAAAAATATGTTGTAATGTTTAATTATAACATAAATACCGGTTTATTAACGATTAAGCAACAATATTAATGAAAATATATTGATATTAATTATTTTAGTTGATATTTAACAAGATATGAGTGATAGTAACAAATAATATTGAATAATATATGTTGGTCATCGAAAAATATATGACTATAGAAAATCAAAAATGGATTTTACCTTCTCCTAAACTTGTACTGCAATGTATAGAAAGATGGAGAGAT
>CAZTEM010000114.1:0-8052 GCA_964612755.1 uncultured Desulfobacterales bacterium
GGGATATATTTGTATATGACAGACAAACAAAAACCATTGAAAGAATAAGCATAGATTCGTCGGGTCTGCACCAGGGAAATAACCATAGTAATAATCCATCCATATCATCTGATGGCAGATTTGTTGCATTTGGCTCCCTTGCAAGTAATCTTGTTCCAAAAGATACAAACGGACGCCGGGATATATTTGTATATGGCAGACAAACAAAAACCATTGAAAGAATAAGCTTGGATTCGTCGGGTCAGCAGGGAAACAACCATAGCAATAATCCATCCATATCATCTGATGGCAGATTTGTTGCATTTGGCTCCCTTGCAAGTAATCTTGTTCCAAAAGATACAAACGGACGCCGGGATATATTTGTATATGGCAGACAAACAAAAACCATTGAAAGAATAAGCTTGGATTCGTCGGGTCAGCAGGGAAACAACCATAGCAATAATCCATCCATATCATCTGATGGCAGATTTGTTGCATTTGGGTCCCTTGCAAGCAATCTTGTTTCAAAAGATACAAATGGACATCTGGATATATTTATAAAGGAATTGGAGAGAGATTACAATTTATATTTTCCCCATATTGCAAGCAATGGTGAATGGTCAACGGAAATATGTATAATTAATACAAACAAATTTGAAAAACTTAAAGGTATAATTAAAGCATATAACAACGCAGGTACACTTTTAGAGTCAAAATCTCTTACTTTGAATACCAATGGTCGTAAAAGCATACTTGTTAAAAATAAATTTTCAGACCCGTCCAATATTGGTTATATTGTTTTGGATTCATCCTTACCAGGTATCTTCGGGTATACAAAATTCCATGTTAATGGCAAATACAGGGTGGCTGTCCCTGCAAGTTCTAAAATAAATACAAAGGATATTTTTATTCCCCATATAGCATCCAATAATCAGTGGTGGACAGGTCTGAGCCTGGTTAACACCACTTCTTCTACAAAAAATATTAATATTGAATTTGATAATGGCAGTATAAAAACTCTTTTAATTAATGGGTATGAACATAGGGTTTTTAGTGTAGCAGGGTTGTTTTCCAATGTTCCCCAACCAGGGATTAAATCCGGTGTCATAAAAAATGCAGCAGGTGTGATCGGGCTTGAGCTTTTTGGAAGTAAATCCAGTGCAAAAAAAAATTATCTGAGCGGCATCCTTTTAAAGGATGAAACTGCCTCAAATATTTATTATCCCCATATTGCAAGCAATAAAAAATGGTGGACAGGTATTGTTGCCTATAATCCCAAATCATCTCAAACCATTTTAACCATTACACCATTTAAGAGTGATGGCACAAAATTACAAAATAAAGCCATTAAATTACAGGGCAGAGCAAAATATATTGGTACTGCCAAAACTTTAAATCTTCCCAAAGAAACCCAATGGGTCCATATCTCGGCAAAGCAGCCCATTACAGGTTTTGAACTGTTCGGGACAAATAATGGCAAACAGCTTGCAGGATATACAGGAGTCAATATCAGCAATAAAACTGGTATTTTTCCAAAACTTGAAAAAAACGGATGGACTGGCATTGCCTTTGTAAACATCACTAATTCCACCTCTTCAGTCACCATAAAAGCATTTGACGATGCAGGTAAATCAATTGCGACTAAAGTATTAAATGTAAATGCCCATGGGAAAATTGTGGGAATTGCCAGGACTTTGTTCAAAGCAGATCTTTCCAATGCAAGTTATATCAGCTATGAATCAAATAATGACATTGTCGGGTTTCAACTTAATGGATCAGTGGATAATATGCTGCTGGATGCTCTGCCTGGGAATTAAACGGGCAGGGAAATAAGTTTTAAAATTGAAAAACCAATATGTAAGAATTTTTTTTACAGACAAATCAGAATTATTCTAATTGACGTAAAGCAAAATTATTAATTATTGTAGTTTAATGATTTGTGCGGCAAAAATTAATATTTATACTTAAAATCAAGGAGGAATAAGGAAATGAAAAAATTATCCACACTAATGCTTGTCCTGGTGTTTTGTTTAGGTCTTAGTTTACCTGCAGCCTTTGCAAAAAAGAAACCTTTTAAAATCAGATTTTCCCATGTTGTATCGGAAAATACTCCCAAGGGATGGGGTGCAAAAGAGTTTGCAAGAAGGGTTAATACAGAGCTCAAAGGAAAAGTTGTTGTAAAAGTTTTCCCAAGTTCTCAATTATATGGGGATAATCAGGCAATTGAGGCACTTTCAGCAGGGTTTATTGAAATGGCAGCTCCTTCTTCTGCAAAATTTGTAGGATCGGTTCCTGCTTTACAGCTTTTTGACATGCCTTTTCTTTTTAAGAATATTGGGGCTGTCCATAAAACAGTTGACGGTGAAATAGGCGATGAGATCAAGGCTATGTTTGTTAAAAGAGGACTTGGCATTAAGCTTATGACTTTCTGGGATAATGCATTTAAACAATTTTCCTGTAATGTCCGCCCTTTGATTAAACCTTCTGACTTTAAAGGTGTTAAATTCAGAATCATGAGTTCGGATATACTTGAAGCCCAGATGAAAGCCCTGGGCGGCGTTGGTCTTAAACTTCCTTTTTCCGAAGTTTATAATGCCCTTGAGCAGGGAGTTGTTGACGGACAGGAAAATACAGCTTCCAATATTTATACGAAAAAATTCTATGAAGTTCAAAAATATCTGACATTTTCCAACCATGGATACCTTGGTTATGCTGTTATTATGAATCAAAAATTCTGGGATAAGCTTCCAAAAGATATCCAGACCTCATTATCAAAAATCCTCAGGGAAGTAACAGTACAGGTACGAAAAAAAGCTGTGGAGCTTGATAAAAAACAGGCTCAATTAATCAGAGATTATGCCAAAACCAGTGGCAGACTTCAGATTTTTGATTTAAATGCAGCCCAGGTTCAAGCTCTTCAAAAGGCTGTAACCCCTGTACACAAACAATTTTCTGATATTATCCCAAGTTCCTGGATTAAAAAGATCAAGGGAATGTAGAATTTTAATTTGAATTTAATGCTCCCGGGCAGCAGCTCAGGAGCATTAGCTTATTTACAGGCAGGCAAGAGAATCATGATGCTGAAAATTATAAAAATATGGGATAAATTAGAAGAAATCCTTATTGTTATCCTTATTTCCATTGCTTCGTATCTTTCTTTTCAGGAGATTATTTTACGATCAGTATTTAATACGGGGTGGAGCGGATCCTATGAGATTACCATAATGGCTTTGATCTGGTGCACTTTTATTGGAGTAAGCCTTGGTATTAAGGAGAATGTCCATATTGGTGTTGACCTTTTGGTTAATAAATTCCCTCCGAAACTTAAAATGGTGTTTGTGTATTTATCCATTGCCTGCTGCCTTGCTTTTGGCATTATCATTGCCTGGCAGGGATATTCTTTTACAATGTTCATAGCAAAGAGCAAACTCTTGTCAAGGGATCTTAGAATACCCATGGAATGGGCATATATGTCAGTGCCCGTATGTGGAGGTTTAATAACTTTAAGGTTTGTGGAAAGACTGGTTTATGTTATTCAGGGAAAAACTTTTGAACATGATAAAATGCATGAGCTTTCCCATGAAGAAAAAAAATTAATGGCAGAAATGGGAAAGGGAGATTCATAAATGGAAGTAGGATTAACACTTTTCATAGTATTTTTTGTATTCCTGCTCATGGGTATTCCATTGGCAATATGTCTCGGACTTTCCGTGATTGTAACATTCTGGTACCATGATACTTTACCACTTATGGCTGTTGCCCAGCGTATGTACAACGGACTTGATCATTTCCCTTTAATGGCAATACCTTTTTTTGTGCTGGCATCGGGGATAATGACCTCGGGAGGGGTATCAAAACGCCTGATTAAGGCTTGTAACGCCTTTGTGGGACATATGCCCGGAGGACTTGCCGTGGCATCAATTATTTCCTGTATGTTTTTTGCAGCTATTTCAGGTTCCAGCCCTTCAACTGTTGTTGCCATCGGTTCCATAATGATCCCGGCAATGATTGCCTCGGGCTATGGCGAAAAATACAGCGTGGGTCTTTTAGGTTCGGCAGGCTCCCTTGGCATATTAATTCCGCCAAGTATTCCCATGATTGTCTATGGGGTTGCAACGGAGCAGTCAGTTGGAAAATTATTCATGGCAGGTGTAGGTCCGGGTCTTTTCATGGGAGGCATGTTTATTATCACTGCTGTGGTAGTGGCAAAATTTAAAGGCTTTGGCGGGTCTGAGCCTCTTCCATGGAAACAAAGGTTTGCAACTCTTCTGGATGCAAGCTGGGGTATTTTCATGCCTGTTCTTGTGCTTGGGGGGATCTATGGCGGCATCTTTACTCCAACGGAAGCTGCTGCTGTTTCAGTTGTTTATTCGCTGTTTGTAGGGCTTTTTATTTACAAAGATTTAAAATTCAAAGACATACCACGGGTTTTTGCCAAATCAGCCATGACCATGTCCATGGTATTATTTATCATTACAACTGCAATGCTTTTTGCTTTTATTTTAACCTCAGAGGGCATTCCCGGAGCCATTGCCGATTTTATTATTGAACATGCAGTAACACCATGGATATTTTTATTATTTGTCAATGTTCTGCTTTATTTTGTGGGAGATTTTATGGAGCCAAGTTCTGCAATCTTAATTCTGGCACCATTGTTTTTACCCATTGTCATGAAACTTGGAATCAACCCTATTCATTTTGGAATAATCATGACCGTGAATATGGAAATAGGCATGATCACTCCTCCTGTGGGATTAAACCTTTTTGTGGCATCGGGAATTTCAGGCTTATCATTATGGGATGTATTCAGGGGAGCTGCACCGTTTATGATTATCATGCTTTTGGGATTATTGATAATCACCTATATGCCGGCAATCTCTTTATGGTTCCCAAAATTGATCTATGGAGCAATGTTTTAAAATAAATTAAACTTCCACAAGTTTATTTTGAATGGCAAAACGTGAAATTTCCGCATTATTTCTTAGATTTAATTTTTTTAATAGTCTGAATCTATAGGTATCAACTGTTTTAATGCCGATATTATAAGTTTTTGCAATTTCATGATTGGTATGACCAAGGGCAAGCAGCCTTAAGACTTGAAGCTCTCTCATGGATAAAGATTCAATGGGAGTCTTGGCATTGCTACCTCTTATGACTCTGAGCGCCAGGGCTTCACTTGCTTTTTCAGTCAGATATCTGGCACCGGAATAAATTTTTTTAATGGCATCCACAAGTTGTTCAGGAGCAGACTGCTTTGTCACATAACCCATGGCACCAGCCTCAATCGCCCTTACAACATATTGCTCTTCATCATGCATGGTAAGTATGAGCACAGGCAGGTCAGGGCATTCACATTTGAGCCTTGCCAGGATTTCAAGTCCGTCCATACCAGGCATTGAAATATCAATTACTGCAAGATCAATTTCTTTTGTCAGGGCAAGGTCAAAGGCAGTTTCACCATCAGGGGCTTCAGCCACAACTTCCATGCCGCCGCTTTCTTCAATTATTCTTTTTAAGCCTTCCCTTACAATACTATGATCATCTGCCAAAAGAATTTTTATCATGAATCAGCCTCCATTTTAATTTTGCAATATATTTCAGTGCCCTGGTCAATTTTTGAGTGTATTACAAGCCTGCCCCCGGCAAGATCAGCCCTTTCCTTCATCCCTGCAAGACCAAAATTCTGTATTTCATTTTCATCATTAATTGTGAATCCGCAGCCATTATCTTTTATGGAAAGCATGAGAAAATCATCTTCAAAATCAAGTTCAATTTCAATGGTAGTGGCCATGGAGTGGCGCAATGCATTTGTGACAGCTTCCTGGGTGATTCTGTACAAAGCTGTTTTTATTGTTTCCTTTATATACGGTATATTATTATGCTTAAATACACAGGAGACATTTGATCGTGTTTCAAAATCAGACAGCATGGATTCCAGAGCATCAACAAGACCTAAGTCATCTAAAACCCGGGGACGAAGTCTATATGCCATATCCCTCACATCTTCAATGGTGTTATCAATCAATGAGCATATCCTTTCTGCCCGCAATTTTGCATCCTTATCTATATTCTCAAGGAAATTTTTAAGCCAGACCGTATCAATTCTTAAGGCTGTAAGCACCTGACCCAGATGATCGTGTAATTCCCTTGCAACCATTGCTTTTTCCCTTTCCTGGGATGCCATGATATTTTTGGAAAGCCTTTTAAGGTTATCCCGGGCTATACGGGTTTTATTTTTTTCTGTTACATCAACACTTACAGCAAGGGATCTTTCAATTTCATTATTCTGATTTCTCACTCCATAGCATGAAAGAAGTATTTCCATGGTGGTACCGTCTTTTTTCACATAGGTATAGGGGACATCCTGGCAAAATCCCGTGACAAAAAATTCAGGGAAAATAACTTCTTCAGCATATTTTTTTGATTCCTCAGTATAAAAACCTGTAAGCTCTTTGCCAATTACTTCTTGTCTTTGATATCCCATTTTCTCAATCCAATGGTCGCTTACTCTTATGATTTTGCCCTTGGTGTCAATTGAATGGAGCATGACCGGGGTTTTATGATAAATATGCCTGTATCTTTCTTCACTGAGCCTTAATTCGTTTTCAATATTTTTGCGCTGGATTATTTCCTGGGCTGCTTTATTGTATAATATTAATACAGCAAAACCGATCAGAACGGAAATGATTATGACAAGGGGGCCTATCACTTTGATAAAAGGATCTGCCAGAAGTTTTTCAATATCTTTATGATTTCTCAATTGTATGATTTTCCAGCCCGGATAGTTTCTTATTTCCATGCTTGAATAAATATAATTTTCCCGGGATTGGTCAATAATATCCCCTGTTTTTTCTTCCTTTGCAAAACCAGTCCAGATCCAGGGACCCTTGCCAAATTGCCTTGATTCTTTGATTTTTAATAATTTATTTTTGTCAATATTCCAAAGCAGCATAAAACAAAGCTCTTTTTTATTGGCAATAAAAATCACCCCATTTGGATCTGTAAACAAAAGAATCCCCTGAGCCTTTGCAAAAAGGCTTGATTCGATAAATTCCACAGAAGCTTTGATAACAGCAACTCCAAGGATTTGTGTATTGGATTTATCAAAAACAGGATGGCTGTAATAAACTCCCCGCTTATTTGATGTGGTTCCAAGGGCTAAGTATGTGGCACTGATGCCGCCAATTGCTTTTTTATAATAGGGTCGAAATGAAAAATTCTTCCCCAAAAAGCTATCTCTATCATTTCTATTGCTTGATGCGATCGTGGTTCCATTTTGATCCATGAGATATGTAACCTCAATATCAAGGGCATCATTAAAAGTATCAAGAATTATATTAACTTTATCCATTGATCTGCCAGATGGCTTTAACAGGATATTTTTACATTCTTCCATATTGGCAAGGGCTTTAATGGATTTTTTGTGCTCGGATAAATAGGTTGCCAATTGTCCTTGAATAAGCTCAAGTCTTGCTTTAGTATTGGTTTCAGCCTTTTGAAAAGCAGCTTTTTTAAATGAATAATAATATAGCCACCCTCCTGTTGATGCAGAAAGAAATGCCAAAAGTGCAAGCACAAATATTATTATTCTGAGTCTCATAAATCTTATTAAATCATGAAGGATATCAAATTTGCAAGCAAGAAAGAAATACAATTATAAAACGGAAAGGTAAAAAACATTGATTTATTTTATATATTCTTTTATTATTTATCTATCATCACTTATTAATCGTTGCTGTTTTTATCACATACCTATACCCGGGAGAATAAATGTGAAAAAATTAATAATAATTTTAATTATGGTCATGGCTGTATTGTCGTTGAACCAAATATCTTACAGCAATAGTGGGCGAAAAATACTCTATATTGATTCATATCATGCAGAAGCTGCATGGATCGTTGGGATCACTGCCGGAATTACTTCAGTGCTCAGTACCAGAAAAGATATTGAACTTAAAATTTTTCACATGGATACAAAACGCAAACCATCTGAAAAAGAAAAAAAAGCAGCCGGGCTGAAAGCAAAACAAATAATTGAAAAATGGCAGCCTGATATTGTAATTGCAAGTGATG
>CAZTEM010000115.1:0-7729 GCA_964612755.1 uncultured Desulfobacterales bacterium
TTGTCCTAAATGATCCGGTGAATTTTGTTGATCCGTTGGGATTGGATATTTGGCATATTAATGATGAACAAGGCGCAGGTGGAGCTGGACATTCTGGAGCTATTGTCGGAAGCGGAAATCATTACACTTATCATGCGTTTTATGGAAAACATGGTAAAGCTAAAGGTGAAGGTGAATATCATTATAAAGAATTTAATAGCTTAGAGGCTGCAATGGCATATGCAAAAAAAGAAGGGTATGACAGATGGGCTCAATATTCAACATGTCCTGAGAAAGATGAACTTGCTCGCCAAGCTGCGGATAAATGGAGTGATAAAAATTATTTAGTAACATATACAAATTGTATACAGTTAGTAAATAATATGATGATGGCAGCAGACTTGCCATGGCGGGACCTTCGAGCACCAAATTTCAATTTTAATTATAATATAAGGCAATCAGATAAAAGTGGGATTTTTTAGCTTGTATAAGGATTCTGAATGAAAAAATTTATTGTTAGTATATCGTTTACTGTATTTTTTTTATTTATCAGCGTTGACGCAAACGGTAAGTGTCAAGCAAATAGTGAGACTCAAACCAAAACACCTTTACAGGTATTAAATGTATTTTATACGGTATTAGTTGATGATAATCACGATACCCTTCCTAATATATTTATAAATATTAATTTTGCTGCAAAAATGATCACTGGAAGAGAATACAATGATATCAAAGCAAAGAAAATAGTGAGGCAATACTTGAGACAAAATAAAGCATTGTTTTTGTTTTCGTTACAAAATATTAAACCTCAGGAAACAATTAATAAAGTTAATGTTGGATTTTTGTTTTCCAATTTTATCCAAGCAGAAGTATTTTACAATGGCAGATTTTCTATTACATTGTCTGCTCCCTTAGACCGACGTGCTGATTCCTCAGTTAGGAAAATTATTGCTTTCCCATTTGAGTGCCAAAAAAGTTATTATGGTCGCCGTTATTTGATTGATATCACTGCTATTACAATTAATGGATTTAGCATTCTACCATTTGTCAAAAAGGAGAGGTATAGGGCTTGTGATTTGTATAAGGATCTTGGTTTTAAGTGAACAACGTAAGTCCAAGTGTTATTTGCCAAATTAGTCATCAGAAGATTTTGTCCATTTTTTGCGTTTTTTAAATTAAGAGTCAACAAAACGTTGATATTACGGAATTTCTTGACACAAGCAATCTAATTTTTTATAAACTAACAATTGAATCTGCCTTAATGTGTTTATTAAGGCTTGGCAATATACTTTAAATACTTTATAATTCTATACTTTGATGAATACTGAAAATGCAAAATCTGTGACACTGAAAGGCTCGGGCAAGGGATTTAAGCTTACCCTTGATCCTTCAATGTCTGAAAATTCCATTAAAAATGAATTGTCTCCTCTTTTTAATAACCTGAAACACCTTGCCAATAACGCAAAGATTACAATTGATACAAAAGGCATTCAAGGTTACAATAAGAAAATAGATAATATAAAAACCTATTTGAAAACAAATTATAAAGTGGGGCATATTTCAATATTATTACCTGAAAATGAAATAAAAGAAGAAAAAAGATCTTCAAAACCCCTAATGTTCCATAGAAGTGAAGTGCTTATGCTGAAAGGTCGTATAAGATCAGGACAGAAAATTGAATCTAAAAAACATATTATTATTGCAGGAGATGTTAACCCGGGAGCTGAAATTACTTCGGGTGGGGATGTAATTGTTCTTGGAAGACTTAAAGGGAAAGTTAATGCAGGCGTCCCTGATAAACATGATTCGATTATTTTTGCCCTTGAGTTTGATCCTACTCAGATTCAGATCAGTAATATTAAAGCTGTTGGCGCAGATGAAAAATTAAATAATAAAAGAGCTGAATTTGCAAGTGTTGATAAAAATAAAATTATTGTTCAGGATTATCTTAAAGCAAATCCGTTTGCAAAGATACCCTGGCCCGAAGTAGTATAATATATAGCTTTTTAAGAGGTGTCCTTTGGAAGGTAAAATAATAGTAATAACATCAGGTAAGGGAGGAGTCGGTAAAACCACTGCAACTTCTTCTATTGGAGCGGCTCTTGCAATGCAGGGAAATAGAGTCGCAGTTATTGATATGGACATAGGTTTGAGAAACCTGGACGTTATTATGGGGCTTGAAAACAGGATTGTATTTAATATTGTTGACGTGGTCAATAACAGGTGTAAAATCAGCCAGGCTGCTATTAAAGATAGAAGGATTGATAACCTGTTCTTAATTCCTGCATCCCAGAGTGATAACAAAGATGTCCTCACAACTAAAGGTGTTGAGCGCATTGCCAAGGAGCTTAAAAAAGAGTTTGATTTTATTATCATGGACTCTCCTGCAGGTATTGAAAAAGGGTTTGAAAATTCAGTTGTAAGTGCTGATGAGGCAATAGTCGTTTGCACTCCTGATGTCTCCGCTGTCAGAGATGCTGACAGGGTAATAGGGCTTCTTTATTCAAAATCCATAACTCCTAGACTTATTGTTAACAGGATTGAGCCTGCCAGGGTTGCAAAAGGTGAGATGCTGAGTCATGAAGACGTTCTTGATGTGTTATCCATTGATATTGCAGGATTAGTTCCCATGGATGAATATGTATTAACTTCATCCAATATGGGCATACCTTTAGTTTTACAAAAGGAATCTAAAGCTGGTAAAGCCTTTGTCCGCGTGGCAAGGAGGCTCAATGGCGAGCCGGATTTGCCCATTGAAGTTCCTACACATAAAACAGGAATGTGGAATACAATAAGTAAAAAATTTGGATTCACAAAATAAGGATATCCCATGCTCAGCAATTTATTGAAAAAATTAATCAATCAGAATAAAAATACCAGTAAAAATCAGGCTAAAAAACGGCTCCAGTTTGCCCTTGTTTATGATAAGTTGGAAATCAATGACAGCACCTTGAAGGATTTGCAAAACGATATCATACAAGTGATTTCCAGATATTTTGACATTGATAAAGATGGTCTCAGTCTGGAAATCCAAAAGGAAGAGGGAAGTTCAGCCCTTGTCTTTAATACTCCGATCCTTAGTCTGAAACGAAGGTGATTAAAAAGTTAAGGTTAAATCATATCAGGCATCGGGCTCTTTTTTAGCAACTCGTATTGAAAGCTCCTGAAGCTGATTGATGGATGCAGCTGACGGAGCCCCTGTCAGCAGACAGGTTGCTTTCTGGGTTTTTGGAAATGCAATCACATTCCTTATGGAATCTTCCCCGCATAAAAGCATAACAAGTCTGTCTAAACCAAAGGCAATGCCTCCATGGGGAGGTGCCCCGGATACCAAGGCATCAAGCAGGAATCCAAATTTTTCCTTTGCTTGTTTTTCATCAATGCCAAGGGTTTTTAAGACCTGCTGCTGTAATTTATCAGAATGAATACGGATACTGCCGCCACCGATTTCTATACCATTTAAAACCATGTCATATGCCCTTGATTTGACTTGGGCAGGATCGGTTTCAAGTTTTTCGATATCTTCTTCAACAGGAGATGTAAAAGGATGATGCAGAGCCTGATATCTTTTTTCAACTTCATCATATTCAACCAGAGGAAAATGAGTAACCCATACAAATTCAAATATTTTGTTAGTGTCCTGATTATCAATGAGTCCAAGCCGTCGTGCAAGCTCATTTCTTAATTGCCCCAATGCTTCATTTGTAATCTGGGGTTTATCAGCTACAAAAAAGACAATATCACCTACCTCAAGATTAAGTCTCTCCTGCATTGCCTGCTTTTCTTTGTCAGAAAAAAACTTTACAATGGGGGATTGCCAGCCATCTTCGTTGATCTTAATCCAGGCAAGCCCCTTGGCTTTATATATTGCAGTAAATTCAGTTAATTCATCAATGATTTTTCTTGTAAAATTATTACAACCCTTTGCATTAATGCCTTTTACAAGACCTCCCTGTTTTACAATATTTGCAAAAACTTTAAAATCCGCATCCTTAACAATATCTGAGATATCGCAAAGTTCTAAGCCAAACCTTAAATCGGGTCTATCAAGACCATATCTTGATATTGCTTCATCATAGGTCAATCTTTTAAAAGAAGATGCAAGATCAATATTTAAAATCTTTTTAAATATTGTTTGGATAAGTCCTTCTGCAACTTTCATAATATCTTCTTCATCAATAAAGGACATCTCAACATCAATCTGGGTAAACTCAGGCTGTCTGTCAGCTCTTAAATCTTCATCTCTGAAACATCTTACTATCTGATAATATTTTTCAAACCCGCTTATCATAAGCATTTGTTTAAAAAGCTGAGGAGACTGAGGCAGAGCAAAGAATTCACCATGGCATACGCGGCTCGGCACAAGATAATCTCTTGCCCCTTCGGGAGTGCTTTTTGTTAACACAGGCGTTTCAATATCAAGGAAATCTAAATTGTCAAAATAATCTCTTATAATTTTAGCAACTTTACTTCTGATAACTATATTTTTATGGAGCCGCGGGCGTCTCAAATCAATATGTCGATATTTTAAACGAACATTTTCTGAAGTATCTACTCTGTCATCAACCTGAAACGGAGGAGTCTCCGCGCGGTTAAATATTTTAAGCTCTTTAACAAGGATTTCAATTGCACCTGTTTCCATATTGGGATTAAGCATATCATCAGGTCTTGCTTCAACTTTTCCTTTTACGCCTATAACATACTCATTTCTCAGTTCTTGCGCCTTTGCATGAACTTTTTTTTCAATCTCAGGGTTGAAAACTACCTGGGTAATGCCATAACGATCTCTAAAATCTATAAAAATAACACCACCATGATCTCGGCGGCGTTGCACCCATCCCATCAATACAACTTCTTTACCTATGTCTTCTGCTCTTAATTCACCACAATTATGGGTCCTTTTCATATCTCCTAATAAATCAGTCACGTATATCCCTCTATTAATTATTGTTTTTTATAATTTTGATTGTCTCTTGCACAATTTTATCAGATTCTATTACTACCTGTTCTCTTGTTTCCATATTCCTCAAAATACAAGTTTTTTCTTTTATTTCTTTTTCTCCGGCAATAAGGACATATCGGGCACTAAGCTTGTCAGCCCTTTTCATGAGAGCCTTTAAGCTTTTCCCTCTATAATCCACTTCAGTTCTTATGCCTTGAAGGTTTAAATTTGTAGACCACAGATAACCTGCTTTTACAGCAGGTTTGCCTATAGCAATGATAAAAAGATCAAGTGTTTCTTTTTCAACTTTTTTATCAAGAGTTTCCATGACCTCAACAAGTCTGTCAAAACCTATTGCAAAACCTATTGCCGGGATATCAGGTCCACCCATTTCTTTTACAAGCAGGTCATATCGTCCACCGCCTGCAACTGCACTCTGGGCACCAAGACTTCTGGTCTGAATTTCAAAAGCTGTTCTTGTATAATAATCAAGCCCCCTGACAAGGGTCTTGTCTTCAATAAATTCAACTCCCTGCTGCCTGAGGGTTTTCTTTACTATGGCAAAATGTTCTTTGCATTCATCACAAAGGAAATCAATAGTTGAAGGTGCATCTTTTAATGCTGCTCTGCATTGAGGCGCTTTACAATCAAGCGTTCGCAGAGGATTTGTATCTTTCCGTCTTAAGCAATTAACGCAAAGCTCATCTTTTTTTGATTCAAGTAAATCCAATAATGCTTTTTGAAAATCAGGTCTGCAATCAGGGCAGCCAAGAGAATTTATATGAGCTGTTAGATCCTTAAGCCCCAACCGTTTGAATAATTCATTTAATAAGAATATAAGGCTGGTGTCAGCATAGGGAGCAGCAATGCCAAAAATCTCTGCATCAATTTGATAAAATTGTCTGTATCTGCCTTTTTGAGGTCGTTCCCGCCTGAACATCGGACCTATTGTAAAAAATTTTCTAATGGGGTCAGATGCATACATTTTGTGCTGGACATAGGACCGAACCATTGATGCTGTAGCTTCAGGTCTTAATGTAAGTTTATCGCCCTTTCTGTCAGGGAAAGTATACATTTCCTTTTCTACAATGTCTGTTACTTCGCCAATGCTTCTTGCAAAAACTTCTGTTTTTTCAAGTATTGGTAAACGTATCTCATTAAAACCAAAATCTTTGAAAAGCTTTACAGCTTCCCGTTCGATCTTCTGCCATATCCATATATTATCAGGGAGTATATCTCTGAAACCACGTATAATTTGCATATTTATATTATTAAACTTAATAAATTATTGTCAAAATTAATTAAACCAAACTTATTATATAATCAAAACAATGGTATAAAGTCAATAGTCAATTCAGACCTGCAATTTTTAGGTAAGGGCTTTGAGGCGGGTATCTGATTTGGGACAAAGATGCCAGTCTTTGTCCCAAAGTTGAAAAATTGGAGATTAAAGCATATTTTCCAGTCCGTATTCTTTTCCATAGTTAGCAACAATATAGTCAATGTCTTTGTCACCTCGCCCGGAAAGATTTACTAAAATAGTTTCTTCTTTATTGAGTGTGGGTGCAAGTTTTATAGCTTGAGCTATGGCATGTGCCGACTCAATTGCAGGGATGATTCCTTCTTCCCTGGAAAGCTCAAAAAAGGCATCAATAGCTTCTTTATCATTTGCAAAGACATATTGGATACGCTCTATATCTTTTAAATAGCAGTGTTGAGGTCCAACTCCCGGATAGTCCAGTCCGCTTGCTACAGAGTATACAGGAGCAGGCTCTCCTGCTTCGTCCTGGAGCAGATAACATTTGAATCCGTGGATTATTCCTGGAGTACCTTTTGCAAGGGTTGCGGCATGTTCTCCGACTTTAAAGCTTTTTCCGGCAGGTTCTACGCCGTATATGTTTACCTGGGCATCATCAAGAAAATCAGTAAATAGCCCGATAGCATTAGATCCTCCCCCTACGCAGGCTATTAGGTTGTCTGGAAGTTTTCCTGTTATCTGTTTGAACTGTTGTTTGGCTTCTATCCCGACAATGGTTTGAAAATCACGTACCATCATGGGAAATGGATGAGGACCTACTACTGAACCAATAGCATAAAACTGGGTAACAGGATCCTTGACATACGCCATAAAAGCTTCATCAACAGCTTCTTTGAGAGTTTTTAGACCGCTTTTGACCGGGATAATTGTTGCCCCGAGGATAGCCATTCTTACAACATTGGGATGCTCTTTTTCAATATCGACTTCCCCCATGTATATATCACATTCCATTCCAAGTAACGCTGCAGCAGTTGCCAGGGCTACTCCATGTTGTCCTGCTCCTGTTTCGGCAATGATTTTATTTTTTCCCATTTTTTTAGCAAGCAAGGCTTCTCCCAGGCAGTGGTTTATCTTGTGTGCCCCTGTATGGTTTAAGTCTTCACGTTTTAAATATATTTGAGCCCCTCCAAGTTTGTTTGAGAGGTTTTTTGCATGAAAGATTGGGCTCGGTCTACCAACATAGTATTGGTAGAGGTCTTTTAGTTCGGTTTGAAAACTTTTAGATTCTCTGATTTTAAGATATTCTGCAGTTATTTCTTCCATGATAGAGATCAGAGAAGGTGGAAGAATGGCTCCACCATAGTTTCCAAAATATCCCTCTTTGTTTGGCATTAATTCTTTAGATAATTCTTTCATTTTATTTTATCCTTATTATTTTGACGTCTTTTGTTTCTATTTATAGAAACGTTACTGTGGATAGTAACATAATTAATATGTATGTCAACAGGTTTTTAAATAAATCTCTTTTTCATATACGGGGAAGACTTTTG
>CAZTEM010000116.1:0-7720 GCA_964612755.1 uncultured Desulfobacterales bacterium
GAGAATTGCTGAGAGATTTATACATGGATGAATCATGAGAGAAGCATATAGCGATTATGGAGTATAATAATATCTGATTTCAAATATTATTGAATAAGATTGTGAATATTATACCCAAAGATCATTTCTTTCTGGTGCTTTGAGAATCCTGCCTTATTCAAAAGATTTTTTAATATTTCAGATTCTGTTAAAAAGTCAAACCATGGCCAGTCTGTCCCGAAAATAATTTTTTCCGGTCCTTGAATCTTTATAAGGTCAATGAACTCATGTTGAGATAAGGTGTGTGTAGCATTGGAAGTATCCAGGAAAAGATTATCATATTTTGAAATATGTTTTTTTATATTACTAAACGGTGCTAACAGACCTGCCATATGTGCTGCAACAAAATTTATTTCAGGGTATTTTTTAACCAGAGTTTGAATTAATTCAGGAGTGGTTGTGTTTTCAGGGTCAGTATTAAAATATTCATGGGCAAGGGTGAAAGTATCAAGAATTATAAAAAAAGAATAATCATTATTTGTATTATAATTTTGAATTTTATTAAAGAGGGTGAAAGTTTCTTTGGAATTCAGTTGAAAACCCTGGGAAAAACTGCATAATTTAAGGGCCTTAATATTATTTTCAGCAAGCCTTTTTAATTCTTTTTCGATATTTTCAAATTCAGGATGCAGAGTTCCTGCTGTGAATAAACATTTGTGCTGCATTGCTGTTTTAATAAATTTGGAATTGACTTTTTCAATCATTTCTACAGAGGCAGTAGGAAGCAAAAGAGAAAAATCAATATTGCAGACCTGCATTCTTTTTTTTAGATTTGCAATGCCAATTCGTTCTTTTGCTTCCTTTGTCTCAAGACAAAGAATTTTAGTCATTTCTTTTTTCTTTGTTACATTTGCAACAATTTTTAAAGAAAAATCATGAACATGACCGTCAACTATCATGTTATTTGACTATTTATTCTTCCATTCAGGTCTACGTTTTTCCCCGAAGCTTTTGATTCCTTCAAGTGTATCCTCGGTTTTCATCATAGTCTTAAGGAAATAATTACTTGAAAGTTCAACTGCCTGGGCAAAGCTTGTGCCAAGATGCCTTTTTACAGCTCTTTTATTAAGTTTTAAAATTAAAGGGCTTGCATGGCATATTTCTTTTATATATCCTTGAACAACAGTTTCAAATTCATCCACCGGAGCAACTTTTGAAACAAAACCCAAAGCTTGGGATTCCATTGCAGAATAACTTTTTCCAGTTGTGCAAATTTCAATAGCTTTTGCAGTTCCGACAAGTTCAGGTAACCTGATGGCAGCATAGGGAGGGAAAAATCCCAGTTTTACTTCCGGCTGTCCAAGGATTGCCTTTTCTGATGCAATAACAATATCTGCTGCAATAGCGACTTCTAAGCCGCCTCCAAGACATGCACCATTAACGGCTGCAATAACAGGAATATCAATGAGGTTAATCAATTCAAAAATTCTATTGAAAACAGACACCATTTCATCAACATTTTCAGGGCTGTGGTCAAGCACTTCAACTCCCGCACAAAAGCTTCGACCTTCACCGGTTATTACAACACATTTGAGATCATCATCTGCTGCAATTGTTTCAAGCTCAATATTGAGTTCTTTCATCATTTCAATATTGAGTACATTATGTTTCGGGCGGTCAAGGGTGATTCTTGCCACCTGATTTTCTTTGGAAATTTTGATAAATTTTGCTTCTGCCATATTGTCTTCTCCTAATATATTATATATTAAAATATATTTTGGTTATTATCCTTTAATAATACGTGGCAGTATCATTTGATGCTGTGGACATATTGATTTTGGATTCTGATATGCTCCACCGGTAAATGCCACCATATATTTTCTTAAGTCTTTTAAGTTAACAATTTCATCAACAAGCCCGTGTTTTGCACAGAAAAGAGGTCTTGATGTTTCATGGTATTTATCTGCAAGGGCATTCATTTTATCAACTACAGGCTGGAGTGAATTGCCAGCTTCTTTTTCTTTGACAAGACGTCTTGCATAACTTGCAACAGCAGCAGTCTCCCCATGCATTACATAAATTTCCGTTGCAACGGTCCCAAGGGTAAAAGCATTGTGATCATTAGCAGTAGGTCCACCCATGACATAATGAGCTGCTGCAGAACCTTTTCGTAATACAACTAGCATCATTGGCACATCAGTTTGTTGTATGGAGTATATCTGAGATTGTCCAAGACCTAAAAGTTCAGCTTTTTCAGCAATATCACCAACGTCAATACCAGATGTATCCTGAAACCAGACTATTGGAATTCTATCTCTGCCGCAAAGAGTTATGAACTCATTCATTTTAATTAGACCCTGTCTGTACAACTTTCCACCAATACCAGGGTAATCAGCATATTCAGGATAACCTTTTCCAAGATATCCCTGTCTGTTACCTATGCATGCAACAAGGAAACCATCAATTTTACAGATTCCTGTATAGACTTCAGGACCATAATCAGGACGGAATTCACTATGTTCACCGCCATCAACCAGTCTTGATAGAATTTGATCAAAATTATAAGTTCTTTTAGGTTCAATGGGAAGAAGCCGCATTATATCATCATCAGGATATGCAGGGGCTTTAGGCTCTGCAACTCTAAAAAATTTAGGGTTATAAGCCGGTATGTCTTTCATATAATCTTTAAGTCCGTCAAGGACTTCTTCTTCCTTATCAAAAACATATCTGAAAAAACCAGTTGAATCATAATGGGTTTTTACACTTCCCGGGGGTTTTGCTTTATGGGTTTTTGCCTTTTCAATAAGGGCTTCTGCCATTTCTGTGTCAAAACCTCCCTGGGGAGCCATGCCGCTTACAATACCTGCTCCGCCAACTGCAATATTACAATTTTTATGGGCAAATAATATTGTGGGGCTGATACTTTGATATCCACCACCTGCGGGATTAGTGCCATAGATTGCTGCAAGAATAGGGATTCCGAGCTGTTCAAGTTCAGTGTGTCTGTAAAATGGTGTGCCTGCACCTCTTCTATTGGCATAAAATTTTTCCTGCTCCGGGAGCTTTGCTCCACTGCAATTTACAATCCACACTAGTGGCAGGTTCAATCGTTTTGAAAGGTCTGTGATTCTTAAGATATTTTCAGATTGACCTGGCATCCATGCACCTGCCATGACTTTATTATCAAACCCGATTATTATTGCCCATTTCCCGGAAATTTTTCCAATGCCATCAACAACATTTGTACTACCCTCACTATTGTCAAGAGGGTTGTAAAGAGAATGTAAAGGGCACCATGTACCCTCATCAACAAGGTAATCAAGGCGCTGCCAGATAGTCATCTGACCTCTTGAATTGATTTTTTCCGTTGGCAGCCCTATATGTTTGATATTATCCACAGCCTCATTAATTACTTTTTCTGCTGTCTCTATCTCTTTGATATTATTTTCAGTTCTTTTAATTTCCCCTTTTTTTAATTCTTTTCCAAAGGGATCCATTTTTTCAAAATATGGTCTCATGATCTAACCGCTCCTGACCTTTTGCATTTTATTTTTTAATAAAATGATTAAATTTAAGTGGTTTATGTAATGAAATTATTCAGAAATTATTCAATAGTTGCTATCAGATCGTCTTCTTCTATTTCATCACCTTCTTTTTTTAATATTTTTGTGATTTTTCCGTCACAAGGTGCAAAAATTGGTGTTTCCATTTTCATTGCTTCAATTATAATTATTTCTTCATCTTCTTCAATTTCAGAACCTACTTCAACATTTATTTTAATAATTTTGCCTGCAAGAGGTGCTAATACATCTTCGCTCATTTTATCTCTCCTTATACTATAAATTGTTGTTAACAATATTTAGTTAACATTTTAGTTAACACTGTTTAATTATTTACTTTTTAAGTGTTTTGCTATATGAAACATTGTTCAATATATTTAAAATGTAATACTTGAAAAAATAAGTCAAGTTATTTTTTCCTTGACAAGAGATTAAATTTTTTGTTTATCTTATGGTATAGGTCATAATATGAAACAATGTTTTAATATATAAAACACTCGGAATAAAGATATAATAAAAAAACAGACTATGAATAATGGTAATAATAAAATACAAAACCTTGATCAGGCTGTAAATTTATATGTCAAAGATAATGATCATATTTCCATTGGCGGGTTTACAATAAGCCGTAATCCCATGGCATGCGTGCATGAGATAATACGCCAGAAAAAAAAAGATCTTCATGTCTATGCCCATTCAAATGGTCAGGGTGTTGATGAACTTATTGGTGCCGGAGCTGTTAAACGTATTGAAATTGCCTATAGTGGAAATGGAAGATTTGCTCCAACCTGTTTTTGTTTTAGAAGGATGGCAGAACAGGGATTGATTGAAGTTGAAGATTATACAAATTATCAGATGTCATTAAGATTTCTTTCAGGAGCCATGGGAATCCCGTTTATTCCCACATACTCATCATTAGGAACTGATATAATTGAAAAATGGGGTTTTACATCGGAGTTGAGAGGTCAGGAACCCAAAATTGCAGAACAAAAACTTGTTGTTATTGAGAATCCTTTTTCCAAATCAGACCAAAGAGATCATCTTGTTCTTGTTCCTGCAATTAATCCTGATATAACTATTATTCATGCTCAAAAGGCTGATTGCCAGGGATGTACCAGGATAGAAGGTCTGACCTTTGCTGATGTCGAACAGGTAAAAGCTTCTAAGCGCGTTATTGTAACCTGTGAAGAAATTATAGACCCGGAAGAATTAAAACAAAAACCCTGTGCAAATCAAATTCCATCATTCTGTGTTGATGCTGTTGTTCATGTGCCCATGGGAGCATATCCCACAGCATGTTTTAAATATTATGATTATGATCCTGTTTTTTTTGAGATGTACAGAACAATAGGTTCCAATCAAGATGAGTTTGAAGAATATTTAAAGGATTTTGTTTATGGTACAAAAGATCATCAGGAATATTTAAGAAAAAATATTGATGAAAAAGGCATAAAAAAAATAAAAGCAGATCCTGTAACAGGCTATGCAAGCAGAATGAAGAGAAAATGATGGAACAAATTAAATGAAATACACTTCCAGGGAAATGATGGTAATTGCAGCAGCCAGGAAAATTAAGAATTCAGATATTGTATTCTGTGGCACTGGTATATCAATCCTTGCAGCAGTAGCAGCTAAACACAGCCATGCACCGGAAAGTATAATTTTTTTTGAAACAGGTGCTGTTGATTCTGAGTTAAATGAGCTGCCTTTAGCTGTATCTGACCCAAGGGTGATGTATAATGCATCTTCCTATTGCTCCCTTGGGGAGACATTTGCTTATATGCAGAATAGAAATCTGAACCAGGATATTATAGGTATTATCGGTGCAGCTCAAATTGATCAGTATGGTAATCTTAATTCAACATGTATTGGAGATTATAAAAATCCTAAAGTACGTTTTCCGGGTAGTGGAGGAGCATGTGATGTTGCATCTTTTGTGGGAAGAACAATTGTTTTTATGAAATTGGAAAAGAGAAAATTTGTAAAAAAATTAGATTATATTACGAGCCCTGGTTGGCTTTTTGGTCCAAAAGGACGTAAAAGGGCAGGTTTGTCTTGTGATGGTCCTTCATGGGTTGTTACAGATAAAGGTGTGATGGGGTTTGATAATGATTCAAAAAAGATGTATTTATCAGGCTTTTATCATGGTGTGGATATAGAAGATATTAAAAATAATATTGATTTTGATATTGATGTTTCCAAGGCATATCAAATTGATTATCCTTTGAAAATAGAACTTGAAGCATTACGTGAAAAATCTGATCCTGAACGGTTAATACTTGATTAAGGGTATAATAAAATATGAATAATATTGGGAAAAAAGATAGCCTGAATTCAATAGAAAAAGCAATTAAAGTGATGCTTAAGTTTCAGGAGAGCGGGGCAACCCATGGTATCAGGGAATTGAGTAATGAATTGGGATTCAGCCCTGCAACCGTGCAGAGAATTTTAAAAACTTTAAAAGAAAATGATTTTGTTCGCCAGGACCCTTTAACGCGTCAATATTATATAGGCAATATCTTTTATGGTTTTATCCAGGCATTGCATAAATCAAATAATCTTACAAATATTGCAAGAAAATATATTGAGATGCTGGCACTAAAGACAAGGGAAACAGCTCATCTTAATATTATTGAAGGAGATATGCGTTTATGTATTGATACCATTGAATCACCTGAAACATTAAAAGCAGGCATGCCCATGGGTAACAGATCTCCACTTTATGCCGGAGCATCTGCAAAATGTCTTTTAGCCTTTTCTTCAGATGATTATATTAATAAATATATAAATGAGACTTCTTTAAATCCTATGACAGAAAATACTATTTCAAATATTGATGATTTGAAAACAGAGCTAAATAAAATTAAAACTCAGGGGTTTGCTAAAAGCCTTGGCGAAAGAACGCCGGGATTAGGATCTTTAAGTACTCCTGTATTTGATAACCAGGGGCATGTTCTGGCAAGCTTGAGCCTTGCCATCCCTGAGATTAGATTCTCACAAAATGAACATCTGGATAAATGTATAAGTATTTTAACCAATGTTGCGAGCTCTTTTTCAGAGAATATGGGTTATAGCATTGGCAGATTAAACAATTAAGGAGGAAAAATGGATTTTAAGTTATCAACAGAGCTTTCAATGCTCCAGAAAGAAGTTAGAAAATTTGTAAAAAAAGAGGTTACTCCCAATGCTGATCAATGGGATGCTGATCATTATTTACCCCATGAAGAAGTTCTTAAACCCATGGGAGAAATGGGTTTTCTCAGTACAGTTATTCCTGAAGAATATGGCGGATCGGAAATGGACGAAGGCTGGCTTGCTGCCATGATCGTAACAGAAGAACTTGCCAAGGGGTCTTCTTCTTTAAGAGTTCAGGTAAATATGGAAGTCCTTGGGTGTGCTAATACAATATATAAATACGGTTCAGAAGAAGTTAAGAAAAAATATGTTGAAAAACTTTGTACCTGTGAATATCTTGGTGGTTTTGGAATTACAGAAGCTGATGCAGGCTCTGATGTTATGGCAATGGTATCAACAGCAGAAGATAAAGGCGACCACTGGCTTTTAAATGGATCAAAAACATGGATTTCCAATGCAGCCCATGCTGATGCCTTACTTTATTATGCCTATACTGATAAGGATGCAGGATCAAAAGGCTTGTCAGCATTTGTTATTGAACCTAAAAATTTCGATGGAATTAAAACATCTGTACTTGAAAAAATGGGTTCTCATTCTTCTCCAACCGGCGAGCTTTTTCTTGATAATGTCAAAGTGCCAAAAGAAAATATTCTTGGTAAACCTGGTGATGGAGCTAAAATAGTTTTTTCATCATTGAATCAGACACGACTTTCTGCTGCTGCAGGTGGTGTAGGGCTTGCCCAGGCATGTCTTGAAGCTGTGATCAGCTATTGTAATGAAAGAAAACAATTTGGGAAAAAAATTGGTAGTTTTCAGATGAATCAGGATATGATTGCCCAGATGGCAACAGACATTGAAGCTTCCAGACTTTTGGTATATAAGGCTGCATGGGCAAAAGATCAGGGCAAATTAAATAATGGTCTTGATGTTGCCATGGCTAAATATTCTGTGGGCGAAACCGTGACAAAATGTTCAAATTTTGCCATGAGAATTCTCGGTGCTTATGGTTATTCTCCGGAATACCCTGTTGCAAGATATTATAAAGA
>CAZTEM010000117.1:0-7646 GCA_964612755.1 uncultured Desulfobacterales bacterium
TTTCACATTGACAAATCGTCTTTAATATTATACAAGATAGTATACTAATTCATATAATTAATTCTGTTTCTATTGTAATTTAAGTTTCAGGTTAAATATAACAGGGAGATATTAATGAGAAATTTAATTTTGTTTATTACTATTACTGCTTTGTTTTTTTTATCAGGATGCGGTGCGTTTGATCAAACTACTGACGCGGAAGTCAAATGGGAAGCAGATAAAGCTGCCTACAAGGCTTGGGAGGCGCTCCCAAAAGCGGAAAAATTAAAACGAATTAATGCAGATATTGAATATGAAAAAAAGAGAATCGTGCAAAATCAAATTGAAATGGATAAAATTGTCAGAGGAGTCCGTTGGAATCACCCTTATGAAGGCATTGATGCTGGCATAACTGGTCTAACTGATGACAATCTTAGACGAAAAAGAAAAATTAAGGATCTCACTGAACAAAAAGCTGCAATTCTGCAACAGGAGGAATCTGCCTGTTTCCCAGGCGAAACCTATATTCAATCAGACAGGGGTCAATTAATACCGATCAGCCGGATCAAGGCCGGAGACATGGTCATGACCTTTGACATAGGAACGCAGACCAATGTTGCGCGAAAAGTAGTTGAAACATATAAAAACACGAACAATCATTACTATTTGATAAATAATGCTATTAAGACAACAGCATATGAAAGGTTTTTAACGACCAAAGGCTGGGATCAGGTCTTGCATCTTAAAATTGGAGACAAAATCCAAACCAGTCAGGGAATGAAAATCATTAATTCTTTGACCATTCAAAACGGAGAACTTGAAGTTTATAATCTTCAAATAGAAAAATCACACACATTTTATGTTATTGGTTCTGGCGAGGATCTTTACCTTGTCCATAACTCTAGTGGCGGCAGTAAATAATCTAAATTGAAAAAGGAAATTTAATGAAACGTATAAATATTCTATTTTTAGCTGGTATAGTTCTTTGTCTTTGTTCCGGTTTTGTTTTTCAAAACCCCGCAGGTTCAATAGCTAATAAAAAAGCTCACAAATTCTACGATAAAAGAAATTACAAATCAGCTTTTATCAATTATCAAAAAGCTTCCAAGATAGGCATCCCTGAATCTCAATACTATTTATCTCGTATGTATTTAAAAGGTGTGGGAACAAAAAGGAATAGATCAAAAGCAATTATGTGGCTGCGTAAATCAGCAGACAATGGGTTTGCTCCTGCACAAGTTGCCATGGGTATTCGTCATAGATATGGTTATGGTGTAAAATATGACCTGAATCAAGCTTATAAATTCTTTTCCAAAGCAGCCAAGGCTGGTAACCCTGATGGACAATATTTCCTGGCGTTTCTTTTAGCTACAGGAAATGGAACTCCTAAAAATGATAAAAAAGCTTTGCGATGGTTCAGAAGAGCTAAATCAAACGGGTTCCCAGTACATTCAACTCAGTTAACCCTTGCCGGGATCAAATCAATGAATAAAAAAAGCTGGGTAATAAGGCATCAATCAAGGGGGAATAAACTTGTCAGACAGATACAATCAGTTTTAATAAAGCTTGGCTATAAGCCTGGCCCGGTGGATGGTCTATTAGGTAAAAAGACAAAAAACTCTATTAAATTATTTCAAGAAAAAAACAAACTTGTTGTTGATGGCAAACCATCAGAATGGTTACTTATCAAACTTAAAAAAGTATATGACCCCATAAGAAATAAAAATCATTAACTCTGAAAAGACGTCTATACCAATACCAGTTATCTAATTATAATATTCACTATGTATAAAGTATTCCCATTACTATTAGCTTTATTATTAACCAGCTGCATATCTGTCTCTTATCCTGGTGCAACAATCAATACTGCCGGCAGGGCTACCAACACAGAAGCAAGCCAATATGAACGTCAGAAAATAATAAAAATCAGAACTGCCTTGCTTGGCATGGATCCAAGTGTAACATATAAAGATGCTGATGCTATTGCTAATATGGTAGTATACTATAGTCAAGTGTTAGCAAACAGATATAAACTGATCACTCCTCCCTTATTGCACAACATAATGGTGAACACAGGGTTTAAGCCTCGCGGTTTATGCCGTGACTGGACAGAAGATCTCATCAAGCGCAGTTGGGAAATAAATCCTGAGAGCCTGGATATCTATTGGGGTGTTGCTTCTCGTGGCAGCACGATGCATGAGCATAGCTCTTTAGTTATAACTGCTAAAAGAAAGCCTTTCTCTACAGGCTATATTTTCGATCCATGGCGTAATTCCGGCAACTTATTTTGGGTTAAGGTAACCGAAGATCCAGAATATCAGTGGGAAGATTTGAATGCAAAATAAATGCTGATACAGGTAATATTTGTTCTGCTGTCAAACCAAAGTTTTACCATCACAATTCTATCTTAGTACCCAGTTTAAATTTTGAACCTTTTTAATACCTGAGTTACTAACCTAACAAAGGGCATCAAAAAAAATGATGTTTACAAAGGGACAAAAACTAAACGACTAAGGAGAAAAACAATGGAAAAGACAAAAACATTTTTTACTGCAATACTATCATTATTTATGCTTATCTGTTTTGCCGGCACATCAGCATCAGCTGCATCACCAACTAATCTCAGACTCATTAACAACAAGACCCCGGATTTAAAAGTTCGTTTCACAGCTCCAAAATCAGTGGTTCCCGGAACAGATATCAGTTCTCAAATCAAACTTAAAGTGTATAATTCAGGCTCATCACCTGCCCCGGGCACCATAAGCGCCGGCAGAAACGGATATATGGTTGACATGGTTCTTTCCACGGATACAAACGTGCCAATGACATTTGCACCATATTCACCCAATTTTTTAGAAGATGTACTTGTTAAAGGAGGCCGTGTGAGCAGAACATACACCTTAAGACCGGGGCACAGTAAATTTTACCCTGTTGGTGTTACTATACCAAAAAATGTGCCATCCAACAGCTGTTATCTATGCGCGATTGTTGACCCTGGAAATAAAATCAAAGAATCAAATGAAAACAACAATGTCTATTGTAAAAAAATTTATTATAAAACCAATAACTCCTCAAACGCAAAAAAACCAGACCTGGGCATGTATGGATTCTTAAGAATTGGAGAGAAAAAAAGACAGGTAAAATGGAATGGTACAATTTATTTAAGACCAGAGGATGCATTTCTGACTTCCAACGGGATACCAGCATTCAATATCTACTATAGTTATAGAGAATATCAAAATGTTTCTTCCGGAGGACATTTTAAAAATAAAATATTTTTTCGTGGCAAACTTGTAAGCCAGCAAACCAATTTGTCACTTGGTCCAAAACAAATCAAAAATGTTCATACCCAGGCATATTTAATACCCCGCAGCGGAAAACTTCAGATTAAAATTGACGCTGACAATGATATAGATGAAACAAGAGAAAATAATAATTTCCATTTTTTTGTAAATGTCCAGTTCAGAGGTTTCTGATTATTAATATTTAGAATCTTCAAACCTGGTAAAAATAAAAAGAGGGGATGAATATTCATCCTCTCTTTTTATTTTGTATATTTATTTTTTTTTGAACCAAAGATGATTTAATGCAACTTATATATAAATTAAAATTAATTTAACAAGGAGAATTCAAATGCTGAAACTTTTTAGGACCATAGCCCATCACATTACCATTATTATATTTACAGGTCTGCTGATACTTTTTTCATTTACCAATAATTCCTTTGCTGATAACGTAATTACTGCTAATCTTTTTATTACGCCCTCTCCCAATGTAAACCCCGGAGCAAAACTGAGCTTTAAAGGTATCGTCTTTAACAATCCTGATTTTACTCGTTCTCCCGGAACCAGGATGAGATGCCGCATAGTAAAACCTGATTTTACCCATGTAACTGAAACCATTGATATAGATTACCCAGGTCCTGGACATAAGGTACAATTAAATTTTACCAATAAATTCAGTATCCCTGACAATGCCAAAAACGGCACTACTTATAATTTTTATCTTGTTTATGGTATCTATTATCCCTTAAGTGCAAAGGCATCTGTTAAAGTTATTCCTAATAGATTAAGACTACATAATAAAAAACTTCCGATAAAAACAAAAAAATTCGTTAATCCCAGGACAAAAATAACCATTAATCCCCAGCCCGAACCTCCTGGCAAAATCAAATAATAATAAAAAGGGTGATCAAAAAAATACACTAATTTGATCACCCTTAATAAAACAATACCTATAAATAAAATTTAGATCATAATAATTTATAATTTAATCTTATTATCCTTTGCAGTATCTTTTATATGATGAACAAGTATTTTCACTATTTTAAGGTTTTCACCCAGCCCCTTTAGCTTTGTGATTACTTTAATTCCTTTTGCCTGGATCACATTTTTCCAGGAATCATCCTCGTTGCCCGCCATATCATTATTAGCATGATCTCCTGCAACGATCATCATGGGTTTTAATAAGATCTTCTTTATTTTACTATGTACAAGACCTTCCACAACATTATCAAGAGCCGGGAACCCTTCAACAGTGCCTACAAAAATTGGAGTTTTCGGGTACATCTTGCGCATTGCCTGTTGGAATTCTACATAAGCACCTGTGGTTAAATATTCATTTCCATGTCCCATATAAACAAGGGCGGCACCATTTTTCTTGGCAAGAGCTACATCTGCTGCCATTGCTTTGGCACCCATTTCAATATCTTCATGATAATCATGAACAATTCCTCTTTTCCCAAGTATCGGGCGGCTGATTACAAGTTTCTTAAACGGCATATATTTAGCTTTTACAGTCTTAATAGCATTTAATCCGTTAACATAAGAAGATAGATCTGCATATTCCTCACCCTCATATATATGGGTTGGCTGCACAATAATGATATTATAACCTTCATCCTGAAGATCAGCAATTGTAGCAAGTGGGCCTTTGACAAATAATATATCTTTGGAAATATTTTTATTTGCTGCCAGAAATTTTTTATCATTCTGTCGTTTGTGCCAGATATTTCTGATAATATTAGATGTAAAAGCAATTTTTACTTTAACCCTGGGAAATGCCTTTTGAACCTGATTCTGAATAGTTGTAAACGACACCAATGCTGAAGGATAGCTAGTACCAAAACCTGCGAGAACAATAGCTTTTTTATCTTTATGAGATCCCATGGCAAAGGATGGTGCAACCATGAAAAAAGACAATAATACTGCGATTAAAACAAAATTCAATTTCTTCATAACAAAACCTCTTTCTTATAATATTTATTAATATGCAGATAGTCTTGCCTTTGGGCAAAAAAAATCCCCGGATCAAACTTAATCGATCCGGGGATACCGTTTTCTATCCACCTTTTGTGTGTTCTGCTCCGTTCCGCGAGAGCAAACACCACATCATCGTCTCATATGGGCAGGTCTTCTGGCTTCTCTGCTCTTTTGGTGCCCTTCCCATTTCATTCTTTTTAGAAACAGTGGTAAAAAATTACCAAAAGAGTTTGTTTTTTAAAAAAACATCAGAGTCACAGCGGCGGGTCCGCAACGGATTTACACCGTTTTCCCTTTAAGTGTGTCTTAAGTCTCTTAAGAGACAACCCATATATCTTTGTCAATCAAGGAATATAAGAATTATTTTACTAAGTCAAGAAAAAATAATAGAAAATTAATATAAGTAAATTTATCAATATCCATCTTTAAAAATCTCTGCTGCAGACTTTACATCTTCAGGACAAAATATAAACAGGCACTTGCCATCTGAATCTGAGACAGACCCGTAAACATAATTAATATTAATCTGTTTTTCACCAAATTTTTTAGTAATTTTTGAAAATTCTCCTGGTTTATTTGTAATATCAATTGTGACAACTTCATTGGAATCAAACAAATAATCATTGTCTTTTAAAATACCCATGGCTGTTTGAGGATTGTCAACAATCAGTCGAATCAGTGCAAACTCAGCAGAATCCTGTCTCATGGAATTATAATTTGATGGAGATGCAAACCTTTTCAAAGACTTGCCTCGGGCTTCAAAAAGATTCCGGACATAGGCAGATGCATCCTGAATAGTTATTGCATCAATATTAATACCTCCATCAGCTAAAAGCTCGCTAAGTTTTGCAAGCTCGCCAGGTTCGTTTTTAAGAAAAAGAGAAATTTCTATTCTAATCATACTGCCTCCTTACAAATTATCCATTTAATATATAAATTGCCATGGTTCAAAAATTAATCTTTATGCCATGCTTCTAAAATCAGGTCCACAGATCTGTTCATACCACGGGCATAATCAGAATTATATTTTTTTTGATACATGTGCTGCCCCACATTTATTGCACCCTTAATCTCCTCTCTCTTACCAAATATCTGTTCATGTCTCTGGGCATACATGTTTTGAAAATCTTTTTCTGAATGCCTTTTATACTTGTCTTTAAAACAAATATAATCTTTATCAAATCTTTTAGACAATGGTCTATTCAACTGCTGCTCTGTCGGGTAACCAAAACAAAGCATGGTTATGGGGAATACATAATTCGGAAGATCAAAAAGTTCTTTATGAATCTGATAATTTTCCATAATATCACCAATATAGCAGGAACCAATGCCAAGAGACTCAGCTGCAATCACAGAAGTCTGGGCTGCAATTAAAGCATCACAGCAGGCAAGCATTAAATCCCCTTGCCCAAGTTGACGGATTTCATTAACACCGCAAATTTTAAAATAATCATACCATCTCTGATAATCTGCCAAAAAAATCAATACCATGGGTGCTTTTGCAATAAAAGGCTGGTTATCACATGTTTTAGCAAGGGTATCCTTGTCTTTTTGTTGACTAACCTCTATTATCGAATAAAGCATCATATTGCCTGCTGTAGGCGCTCTTAAAGCCGATTCAATAATTTTATCTTTTATATCCTGTTCAATTATTGTATTTTCATAGCTTCGTATTGATTTTCTATTTGCTATAACATTTAATACCTGATTCATATCTATCTCCTGTCACCCCAATGGGAAAAGGCTATTTAAATCTGTCATCAGAACGTTTTTTACTGACATCCTCATGACTTGCCTGCATCCAGCCTGAAAGACTGTTCTCAACGCTGTCAAAATTTTCTATATATGGTTTAATATCTAATAATGGTGTCCCATCAAGGATATCTACACCTTGCACAATCAATTTATTATCTTTAACTGATTTTAATTGTACAATTGACAACCCTATATGATTTGGGCGTAAAGGAGAACGTGTTGCAAATACACCTCTTTCTTTTGTATCCATAAAGGGTGTAATTATAAGCTCTGTGCGGACCGCTTTATGGAAACTATATAAAAGGTATATATGACTGAATCCTTGTAAATCTTTTAAGCCGTCTGCGTATTCCTCATCAACCAGTATATATCCTTCAACCCCTTTAGCACCTTTGGGCTGGATAGGCATATTTTTAATATCCTTATGGGGTGAATGTATTGTCCCGATCTGTTTAATATCATGCATAATATCCAATCCTTTTATAATTAATTATATTGGGGATTATCCTATATAAAACCCGGCGAATCAAGTCTGTTATAAGAATAATTCAAATATGCTTAGTAGATAAAACACCAGCAATTCTCGGTCAATATACATGAACAAAGCAGATACCCGCTCCAAAAGTCTTACCTGTATATGAACAAGGAACA
>CAZTEM010000118.1:0-7544 GCA_964612755.1 uncultured Desulfobacterales bacterium
AAAAATTTATTGGAGAAAATCGATAAAATTTTGTTATGACAAATATTCCTAAAATTTCATACAATGAATATCCTAAAGAAATGGTTGGATTGGAAGACCTATCATTAAAATTTATGAAACAATCGGTCTTTGTTCCATTAGCCCTTGAAAATGATGTCCTGTCAATTGCCATGGCTGATCCAATGGATTATTTTACAATTGATGCTTTAAAATTGTCCTATGGGTTTTCCATTGAGGTCTATAAGGGAGAGCCAGGAGATATTATCGATGTGATTGATCGATTGTATGGGAGTGGCAGTCAATCCATTGAAACCATAATTGAAGAAGCTGATAAAGATGTCTATGAAATAGAGGCTCCCCAGGGGCAGGATGTTGAAAGCCTTAAGGACATGGCATCAGAGGCTCCGATTATAAGGTTGGTTAACCGCCTTATATATAATGCCGTAGATATGCAGGCAAGTGATATTCATTTTGAACCCTTTGATACCAGATTTTTAATCAGGTACAGGATTGATGGAGTCCTTCATGAGATTGAATCTCCTCCTCTGCGACTCCAGGCCGCTATTATTTCCAGGGTTAAAATAATGGCAAAAATGGATATTGCTGAAAGACGATTACCCCAGGATGGCGGTATAAAATTAAAGATTGCCGACAGGGAAATAGATTTCAGGGTTTCCACTGTGCCAACATTATATGGTGAAAGTCTGGTAATGAGGATTCTTGATCGGGAAAGCCTTGAACTTGATCTTCGCAAATTAGGGTTTCCCGATGATATTTATGAACAATATATTGAACTGGTTCAACAGCCCTATGGCATGATTCTGGTGACGGGTCCCACAGGAAGCGGGAAGACTTCCACTTTATATACTACCCTTGCCATGATAAATTCTTCGGAAAAAAAGGTAATAACCCTTGAAGATCCTGTTGAGTATCAATTGTCAGGAATCAATCAGATACAGGTGAAATCTAAAATAGGTTTAACATTTTCCAATGGATTAAGATCTATTGTCCGCCAGGATCCAGATATCATTCTTGTGGGAGAAATCAGAGACAAGGAAACAGCAGAAATTTCCATTCAGTCTGCTTTAACAGGACATCTTTTATTCAGCACACTGCATACCAATGATTCGGCTGGCGCTATTTCAAGATTGATAGATATGGGCGTTGAAAATTTTTTATTGAGTTCAACTCTTCTGGGTATTATGGCCCAGAGACTGGTCAGGGTTATTTGCCCTGACTGCAAGCACCAGGTTGAGCCTGAAGAACGTCTGGTAAACCTGATGAAGCTTGATCCTGATGAACGATCTAAAATAATTTTTTATGAAGGCAAGGGGTGTGAGACCTGCCATCATACAGGATTTAAAGGAAGAACCGCAATCTTTGAATATTTGCCAATGATGGAAGATATCCGAAGAGAGATCATAAATCGATCAAGTGTTGAACAAATAAAGAAAAGGGCAATTGCTGCTGGTCTTAGAACTTTAAGAGAAGATGGCTGGGATAAAGTTAAAAAAGGTATAACAACTATTTCTGAAGTTTTACGAGTCACCTTGGAGATATGATTCATGTCACTTTATTCATATAAAGCTGCCGACAGTGAGGGTAAAGTGTTCCAGTCTGTTATGGAAGCAGATTCGGAGAACTCTGTTGTAAATCAGCTCCAGGATACCGGGATGATACCCATACGTATCACTTTGGCATCAAAAAAAATGTCCAAGACAAGGGGTTTATTATCTTTTGATATCAAGAGTTTGTTTCAAAGAGTATCTTCTAAAGATGTGATGCAATTTACCGAGGATCTGACTGCATTGCTCAATGCTGGTCTACCTGTTGACCGATCATTAACAATCCTGGTGGATGCAACTCAAAACCATGTATTTAAAGATATTGTTAAAGATATTTTAAAGTCAATTGAAAGCGGATCTGATTTGTCTGAAGCCATGGCGCGCCATCCGAAAATTTTTTCAAAGTTTTACGTAAATATGATTAAGGCAGGAGAAGCAGGCGGAATATTAGAGGATGTATTGGAACGTTTAGGATTGTTTTTGTCAAGCTCCCAGGAATTAAAAGATTATATAAAATCTGCCATGGTATATCCTTTATTTTTACTTTTTGTAGGCGGAATTTCCATAATTATTTTAATGACCTTTGTTATTCCAAAATTTTCTGTGATTTTTGCAGATATGGGTAGTGCTCTGCCTTTATCTACCAGGATACTTTTAATAGCTTCTGATATCTTCAGAGTATATTGGTGGGCTCTTATTATTGCAGGTATTGTTTTTGTTTTTGGACTTATACAATATTTAAAAACTCCCAAGGGTCAAATTCAATTTGATATATTAAAAATAAAAATGCCTGTAATTGGTGACCTTATTAAAAAAATTGAAGTGGGTCGAATTACAAGGACTCTTGGGACCCTTATTAATAGTGGAGTACCAATTCTCCAATCTATTTTATTGGTAAGAGATATTGTAAATAATAAACTCATTGCTGATTCAATGGACGAAACCTATGACAGGGTCAAAGAAGGTGAGAGGCTTTCAGTACCATTATCTTTGAATCATATTTTTCCTCCCCTTGCAGTGCATATGATTAAGGTTGGTGAAGAAACAGGTAATCTTGCAGAAATGCTGCTTAAAATAGCTGATAATTATGAAAAAATAGTAAAAAATTTGGTTAAACGGGCTATCAGCTTGTTAGAACCGTTGATGATTTTAATGATGGGTATTGTTGTTGGCTTTATTGTTATTTCCATGTTAATGGCTATTTTTAGTATGAATGACATGCCAATATAAATTAAAGAGGTATATATGAATTTATTAAAAATAATTAAACCAGACTCAGAGAATAAGGAAAAGGGTTTTACTTTAATTGAACTTTTGATTGTTATGGTGATTTTGGGACTTCTTGCAGGTCTTGTAGGACCTAAAATGTTTGGAAAAGCTGATTCATCAAAGCAAAAAGCTGCTCAATCCCAGATTTCGCTTTTTGAGACTGCTTTAGATATGTACAGGCTTGATATGGGTAAATATCCAACAACTGACATGGGGCTTAAAGCCTTGAGGATAAATACAAGTGATTCTAATAAGTGGGACGGACCATATTTGCCCAAGGAAATTCCCCTTGATCCATGGAACAATCCTTACCATTATGCGTCTCCCTCCCAGCACGGTGATTATGAAATTGTTTCATACGGTGCGGACAATGCCGAGGGCGGAGATGGATTGGATGCTGATCTTAAGAGCTGGAAGGGACTTGACAAAAAATAAAGAGGGTGGGTTCACGCTTTTTGAGTTGATTATTGTCCTTGTAATTATGGGGCTTATATCTTCTCTTGTCCTGCCAAGATTTTTTAATTCAATGACCCATGTTGAATTAAAAACCGCTGCAAGACAGACTATTGCCCTGCTTCATCAAGCAAGAGATATTGCATATTTCCAAAAACAAAGAGTCAAGGCTTGTTTTGATTTGGAAACTGATGGGGTTACCATATACAGGTATGATAATAAAAAGAAAGAATTAAAACCCTGGTCAGTGATTAAGCAATATTCCTATCCTGGAGATGTTAAAATAAAATTATGCAGAAAAAAGGACAAGGAATTTTCCCAAGGCAAGTTTGATCTGGTATTCTCACCAAACGGGAATAGCAGTGGTGGACTTATTGTTTTGAAAAATAAAAAAAATAGAGTGTATAAAATTAAAATTGATTTTATTACCGGGAATGCCCGTATAATTAATTGAGTAAAGAAGAGCACATGGAAAAAATAATTGAAAAAATATCTGTAACTGTTCCGGTTTTTAATGAAGAGAAAAATCTGGAAAACTTATATAATAAACTTATTCTTGTTTTAGATAAAATGGCATGTCCCTATGAAATAATTTTTGTTAATGATGGCAGTTCTGATAATAGCCTGGATATTATAAACCAGATGGCTCAGGCAAATGACAAAGTAAAAGTCATTCATTTTACCAGGAATTTTGGTCAGACAGCTGCAATGATGGCAGGATTTGATCATGCAAAAGGTGATATTATAATACCCATTGATGCAGACATGCAAAATGATCCTGAAGATATTCCAAAGCTTGTTGAAAAACTTGCTCAGGGTTTTGATGTGTGTTCCGGATGGCGGAAAAACAGAAAAGACAGCACTTTTAAAAAGGTGCTGGTAAGTAAAATAGCAAATAAACTTATTTCAAAAATTTCCGGGGTAAAACTAAAAGATTATGGATGTACTCTTAAAGCTTATAGAAAAAATGTTGTAAAAGGTGTCAGGCTTTATGGTGAAATGCACAGATTTATTCCGGTGTACGCAAGCTGGGAAGGTGCTAAAATAACTGAAATTCCGGTGATTCATCATCCACGTATTCATGGCAAATCCAATTATGGTCTGGAAAGAACACTTAAGGTGATTTTAGATTTAATTGTTATTAGTTTTTTAGATAATTATGCTCAAAAACCTATTTATGTGTTTGGAGGAGTAGGATTTTTAAGCTTGATATTTTCTTTTGGCACATTTTCTTATGCAAGTTATTTAAAATTTTTTAAAGGGATTGCATATATCCAGACCCCATTGCCTGTTCTTGCTTCCATAACAATGCTTGGATCATTCATGTGTATACTTTTAGGGCTTTTAGCTGAGATGATCATGCGTACTTATTATGAAACCCAGCAAAAAACTATTTATTTGATCGAAAGTTCAAAAAATATCAAAGACCAAGACTGATGTGCGGAATTACAGGTTTTTCTGGGCAAGGCACAGATTCGGATTTGGAAAAGATGGCTGGAGCTCTCAAACATAGAGGTCCTGATGCCGGCGGGTATTTTGTTGATGAGAAGAAAAAAATATTTTTAGGGCATAGGCGATTATCCATTATTGATATTAACGATGGTGTTCAGCCCATGGCTGCACCGGACAAAAAAATTGTTATAGTTTTTAATGGTGAGATATATAATCATATTGAGTTAAGGAAAATTTTAGAAAAAAAAGGTCATGTATTTAAAAGTGATCATTCTGATACTGAGGTTTTGCTCCATGGATACCGGGAGTGGGGTTTTTCTCTTCCTGAAAAATTAGATGGCATGTGGGCTTTTGCCATTTATGATAAAGAAAAACAGATTCTTTATTTAAGCCGTGACCGTTTTGGAAAAAAACCTCTATTTTATTCTCTGCAGAATAATACCTTTGCTTTTGCGTCTGAGCTGTCATCACTTATACTTCATCCGGATATTGAAAATTCAATCAGTGGGAAAAGCCTTAAAAAATATTTTGCCTATGGATATATCCCGGCACCGCGGTCCATATTTAAAAAAATATTTAAACTAAATTCCGGGCATAATCTTATTTATTCCATATCTTCCAATACAATTGATATTAAAAGATATTGGGAATTTTTAATTGAACCCTTTGAGAATATTCCAGACAATCCTGAAAAAATATGGGGAGAAGAATTAAGAGATTTAATTTCAAAAGCAGTTAAGAAAAGACTTATTTCTGATGTGCCTTTGGGGATATTTTTAAGCGGAGGTATTGATTCTTCATGTGTTGCAGCATATGCAGCTTCTAATATGCATCAGGGTGAACTGAAAACATTTTCCATAAGTTTTAAAGAAAAAAGTTTTGATGAATCAGAATATGCATTAAAAGCTGCAAAATTTATCAAATCAAACCATCATAATGAACTATTATCCCTTGAAAACTCGCAATCGCTTTTACCGGATATTATTGCCAAACTGGATGAGCCCATGGGAGACAGTTCTCTTTTACCTACTTATCTTTTAAGCAGGACAACCAGAAAATATGTAACCGTTGCCTTGGGCGGGGATGGTGCAGATGAACTGTTCGCAGGTTATGATCCTTTCAGAGCTTTAAAGTTAGCTGAATTATATTTGAAAATTATTCCTCAACCTGTGCATAAAGGTATCAGAATGCTTTGCAATCTGCTGCCCGTATCTCATAAAAATATGAGTTTTGATTTTAAACTCAAAAGAACATTAAGGGGATTGAGCTTTTCAAAAAAATTATGGAACCCGGTCTGGCTTGGTACCTTATCTCCTGATGATATTGCAGATTTATTTAATGAACCTTTGGATATTGAAAATATATATTCTGAAGCCATTGAGCACTGGGATAATTGCAAAACAGATAATATGATTGATCAAACCCTGCAGTTTTATACAAGATTTTATCTTCAGGATGATATTCTGGTCAAAGTGGATCGTGCATCAATGATGAATTCACTGGAAGTTAGAGCTCCGTTTCTTGATAAGGATCTTGTGGATTTTGTAAGAAAGATCCCCGCTAATTATAAATACCGCCATGGTCAGACAAAATATATTTTAAAAAAAGCATTGGAGCCTGTTCTGCCAAAAGAAATTTTATATCGTTCCAAAAAAGGATTTGGAATCCCTGTTGGCAAATGGCTTAAAACTCCTTTTTTTGATTTGGCTCCAAAAACCTTACCTGAACTATTGGATTCAGATTTTATTGATAAGGCTAATCATGACCATTTGTCAAATAAAGCTGATAACCGGGCTTTTTTGTGGAATTACTGGCTTTTCAAAACATGGCATGGGAAGAAATCATATAGATGAATATAGTTTTAATTAATTATGAATTTCCACCCCTTGGTGCAGGAGCATCAAACGCTACATTCCATATTGGAAAAGAGCTCGCTGCCATGGGTCATAAAATTATTGTTTTAACATCTTCTTTTAAGAAAAAAATCGGATATGATTATGAAAATGGTATGATTATTTTTAGATGCCCTGCCATCAGGAAAAAAACATCTGAGTCAAATATAGTGGAAATGTTTTCTTTTGTTGTTTCATGTTTTTTTTTTATCCCGTGGATAGTTTTAAAACATAAAGTCCAAGCCGGTATAATATTTTTTTCATTCCCCTGTGGTCCTTTGGGACTTTTACTTAAAATATTTTTTAATATTCCCTATATTATATCCCTGCGTGGCGGAGATGTACCCGGGAATGAAAAAAAACTTGATAAAATTCATAAAATTCTTAAACCTTTGCGCCGTTTTATTTTTAAAAAGAGTCAAGCTGTTGTTGCTAACTCTGAAGGCTTAAAACAACTTGCACAAAAAGCAGACCCCATTGATATCTCCATAATCCATAATGGAATTGATACGGATTTTTTTTCACCTTCAAACTCAACAAAAAAAAATAAAGAGTTTGAGCTCCTTTTTGCAGGAAGGCTTTCTGAACAGAAAAATTTACCATTTCTTCTTAAGCAGGTTGCTGAGTTCCAAAACAAACACAATGGGAAAATAAAACTCCATATTGCAGGAGACGGACCATTAAAACAACAAATTCAAGATTTATCAAAAAATTTAGGTATTGCTGATTGTATAACATGGCATGGATGGGTAGATAAAAATAAAATTGTCTCCCTTTGCCAAAAACTAGATTGTTTTATTAACCCTTCTTTATGTGAAGGCATGCCAAATACAGTGCTCGAGGCAATGGCATGCGGTCTGCCTGTAATAGCAAGCAATGTTCCGGGGAATAACACCCTTGTAAAAGATAAAGA
>CAZTEM010000119.1:0-7410 GCA_964612755.1 uncultured Desulfobacterales bacterium
AGAGTTCACAGGTTCACGGGAAACCATATTAATATTGCTTCAAGCAAACCATAGCATCTTTAACTATAAAACCTTATCAAGAATAAAAAACCTCACAACCGCCTTTGAAAACATTGATATTGTGACCAAAAACGATATTGATAATATTGCAGAATTAAGCCGCAATATCAAAGGAGAACTCAAGGAGAAAATCAATACTCTTATAAAAACTAAAATCAACTCAGAAACGTGGATGCTTATAGGTGATATATCCATGGGGCTTGAATCTTCACCAAAAACAAATGCAGCATTGATTCAAGCAATAAACACCTTGTCCATGAAATTATCACCCATTGTCAAAGTAACATCCCTTGCAAACAGTGACAACATCCTGGGTAAAAACGGAGAGCTTGACGTAAGCCCGATCTATGAACAAGTCCCCAGGAGCAGGCAAGATCTTGAACTTATAAAAGATAAAGTATGTTCCAATGATCTTTTCCGTAATATTCTTATAACTGATGACAATAGACACACAAGCATAATTATTGAGCTTGCAGTAGACGATGATCAATCAAATGAAAAATATATGATTTATCAAAAAGTAAAAGATATCCTTAAAAACCAGATCCCGGGACCTGAAAAATGTTATATAGCGGGAATGCCAGTGGCATCAGGAGCCCTTGGGAAAGTTATGGAACAAGATATTCAAAAACTTTTCCCCATTGTATTATTAATAGTTGTAATATGTCTTTTTTTAACTTTCAGAAAAATCAAAGGTATTCTTATACCTCTTTCCGTGGTTCTGCTTTCTTTAATTGTGACTCTTGGTATAGAAGCCATGCTGAAAATCCCTTTGAACATCCTTACCACAACACTCCCGGTTTTCATACTTTCCATAGGAGTAGCCGATGGCATTCACATATTTTCAGAATACAATGATACAATAAATAACGGATACAATAAAATTGAAGCTGTAAAATCAACCCTTCACCATCTGACAATGCCGGTTATAATGACTTCTCTCACTACTGCAGTTGCATTTTATACCATATCCATGACTGAAATAGTTCAACTTAAATATTTTGGAATTTTTGTTGGAGTAGGAACATTGGTTGCCATGTTCTTTTCATTATTTTTTATCCCTGCTCTTCTTGTAGTAATCCCGGAAAAAAACAGGACAAGAGATGGTAAAAAAAATCCATCATTTTCAAAATTTGAACAAAAGTACACAGAAATTTTAATTTCAGCGACAAACAAAATCATTAAAAAACCAATTCTAACAAGCACCATTGCAGGAATATTGTTTATTACTGCAATTTTTGGCGCCACACAAGTTGTGGTTGATAACAATATTGCAAAATATTTTTTAAAAAATTCGCCAATCTATATATCCACACAAAAATTAAACAAAGCCTCTGCCGGCAGTGTAGTAATTAATTTCATTGTCACAGATCATTCGAAAAATAATCAGCCATTCAAGGACCCTCAGAACCTTAAAATCATAAATAATATGGTAAACTTTTTAAAATCAAAAAAAATAACAGGCAAAGTATTAGGACTTACAGAACTTATTAAGCGTATCAATTATGTGATACATGATGAGGCAAAAGGTTTTAATATAGTGCCTGGTATTGCTAATAGCAAAGCCTCTGATCTGTCTTATAAAAATATTATTTCCCAGCTGCTGCTGCTCTATGAAAATGGCGGTGGAGATATTCTTTCCGATCTTAGTGACAGCCAATACAAAAAATTAAATATCAAAGCAATCTTGAAAACCAATTCATCACACCAGATACTTCAATTTACAAACCAAGTAAAAGCCTTTGTGAAATCCAATTTCCCTGATAATTTAAGTCTTGAGATAAGTGGGTCCGCCAATGTTGCCGTTGCTGCAACCCATGAAATTGTAAAAGGTCAAATTATTTCCATGATTGCCTCTCTTGGAGTTGTGTTCTTGATGCTTTTAATCACCTTCAGGACAATTAAATATGCATTAGTTGCCATAATCCCTCTCAGCATGACCATTGCAATCAATTTTGGAGTGATGGGATTTTTCAAAATACCCCTTGATATTGGCACTGCCATCATTTCAAGTATTGTAATAGGTATTGGAGTGGATTATGGCATACATTATATTTCACGATTCAAAAAAAACAGAAAAAGCGGTATGGATTTTAATGAAGCCTTGGAAAATACAATTGCCCACAGCGGCAAAGCCATTGTTTCCAATGCAATCACAGTTGGCTTAGGGTTCATCGCCCTGTTATTTTCCATTTTAACACCTTTGATTCTTATGGGCTGGATGATTACCTTGACCATGATATTAAGTGCTGGTGCGACATTGATCTTAATTCCGGTTTTTATTTATTTCCTGGAAAATCCGGCAAACCAAAAAATAAAAACACCCAGGAAACAAAGGACATTTGGTATCCAAAAAAAAATAATAACAAATAATTCATAAATAAAGGAATAAAACAATGAAAACAAAACAATACATACAATTAATTTTGACAATTATACTATTGATGCTGAGCATACTAACACCTCAGGTCTTTGCAGAAAAAAGTCTTACTCCTTTGCAGATAGTTGAAAAAATGGATGATCGAAATAATGGAGAAACAAGAATTTCTGATATCACAATGATATTGATAAATAGGAACAAGCAGCAAAGAATAAGAAAGATTAAAAGCATTAGTAAGGATTATGGGAATGATACAAAAAATCTGATATTTTTCTTAAGCCCTGCCGATGTAAAAAACACAGCATACATGTCCTTTAGTTATGATGACAGCAATAAAGAAGATGATTCATGGCTTTATCTGCCTGCGCTAAAAAAAGTGAAACGTATTGCTTCAAGCGACAAAGCAGGATCTTTTATGGGAAGTGATTTTTCTTATTCAGATATAAATGGGACCAAAATAGAAGATTGGGACTATCAATTTATAAAAACAAGTCAATTGGTTAACAATGTTGACACATGGGTTATAGGCGGAACGCCGAAACAGGAAAAAAAAGAAAAAATCCTTAATGAAACAGGGTATTTAAAATCTTTAATGTGGATTAGAAAAGATAATTTCATGCTCATAAAAGCAAAATACTGGGTAAAAAAAGGGCGAAAAATAAAATATTTAAAAGTTGAGGATATTAAACAAACAGACAAAATATGGACTGCATATAAAATGACCATGATAACCACAATAAAAGGCAAAATTGATCATTCTTCCATATTAGACTTTAGCAATGTTCAATATAATAAAAAAATTAACAATGATATTTTCACTACACGGAATATGGAAAGAGGTCTGTAATGGTACAAAAAATTTTAATTGTTTTTTTTATAATCATTTCACAATTATATTTATTATCCAATACCTTTGCCGACAACACCGGTCCATTGGATAATCAGTTCAGCCACCAGGATTTTACCGATTCAGATTTTGATGAAGGCGATACCTTCCCTGAAATCGACTCTGATATTAAATTAAAAACAGCTGACAACCAGGATAAATCAAAATTTCTGCCCGGTCTTTCAATTAATGGGTTTTTAAAATTTGAAACAGAATATGGATATGAAAGATCCAGTAAAAAGCTCTCTAAAGCCAGAATAAACCTGTTTCTCGAATCAAATTACAAAATTGATAACAATTGGACATTTAAATTATCCGGCAATGGTTATTATGATTTTGCATACAGGATTGAATCAAGGAAAAAATTTGCCCGGGAAACTCTTGATGATAATGAATATGATATTTCTTTTAAAGAATTATATATTGATGGAAAATTAAACGCTCATTATTCAATCAAAGCAGGAAAACAGGTTATTGTATTTGGGGAGTCTGATTATGCAAGAGTCCTTGATATTGCGAACCCAAGAGACCTTACCCAACCGGGACTTATCAGTATTGAGGATGCCAGAATACCTGTAAACCTGATAAGATTTTCTGGAAACTTTGATCAATACAATTTTGATTTTGTAAATATCTATGAACACCCCGGCAGCAGAATATCAGGAAAAGGCTCGGATTTTGATTATTATGCTGGTCTGCGCGATCCCGGCATATTTATCCTTTCTGAAGACAAACCAGAATCAGGATTTATGTCTTCGGGTCTTGGTTTTAAAATAACAAAGATATTTAATGGCGGGGATATTTCTCTGGTGGCGGCAGACACCTATAATGACCAACCATACCTTACCATAAATGATATCAATGGGTCAGGAATTTTTTTAAAACCAAGATATGACAAATATAAAACCTATGGGATTTCAGGCAATCTTGCAAAGGGCTCAACATTATTTAAATTTGAAACAGGATTTCAACACAATATTAAACTGATGCGCAATGATATTTTAACACAAATAAAATCAGGCATTTCAAAATCTTTAATTAATACAACCATGGAAACAAACAGATTAGACATTGTGACAGGCATTGAATATACAGGGGTCACCGACTTAAGAATCAATGTGGAAGCTCAGGTAATCCATATTTTAGATTATCAAACCTGTCTTAATGATGATAAAAACATATATAGGGCATATTTGCAGGCAACTTATAATATGCTGAATAATACACTTAAATTTGATGCATTCTGGGTTTATTTCTATCCGGGCAATGGCAATATATTAAGATTAAAAACTAACTATGATCTTTCAGACGGATTAAGTATTGAGGCAGGAGTAATTTTTTATAATTCACAAAATACAGCTTCACCGATTTATTATTATAATAATCAGGACAGAATTTTTTTTAATATGAAATACAGTTTTTAAATTTTAAATTCAATAATTTAACATAATCAGCATACCCGGTTTGATTGAAATTGTTTGAATGGTAATTCATAAAACCATGTAAATAACAAGTCCTGACAATTTTCACCTTTTGTTTTTTCAAAAGGGTATCTTGCAACTCCATAATATTAAAATGAGGCTCACTTTTTGGGAAAACCAATTCCATATCAAAAAAAGGATTAATTTTGGTGAAATTTCTGATTTGTGAGCCATAAAAGCAAACTGCGCGCCCTATGGAGTTAACAGGTTCTTTCTCAGATAATCTCCAAATCGTAGAGGCACCAACACTAAAACCTATCAAAGTGTCAATATGCGCAATGGATTCTATTGCTTTTGACAACTTAGTTAAATATAAATCAAGCCCCACACTATCCATAAAAAAACCATAGGCATCTTTTTCACTTTTAAAGCCCATATCCTTGCCATTGTAAGGATCCACAATCAAGTGCGCATTTATCTCTTTATAAAATTTTACTAATGCCGATGTTTTACCAAATACATCGGAAACTATAATTATGCTCATAAACCCAATTTACCTGTTAGTGCCTGATCATTTGTAAATATTGCATTTAATACAAATACTGATAAAAATCAATCTTTGTTATTCCTTATAAAATTCTTCAAAACAGGTTTAAATTGTTGATGAATAATGATAATATATTTAATAAATCTAAAAATTTCATTTGTCTTATATCTTTATGTGCTGTAGACTAAATCTTATTACATTATAGTTATCACCATGACGGTGACTGGGCATCCGCCTGTTACTTATAAGGGATAAACATGAACCATCTTACGTTTCTCATTTTATTAGAAAACATTATTTTGGGTTTTAACTGCATAATTGCGATAGTGTTATATCGTGTCAATCGAACTCCTATTTTCAAATTAATGCTAATCTTCTGGATCGCTACCACAGCCCAATTTCTGACATTTGGTATTGTCCAGGAGCTCACTGATAATCTTATAATAGAAGCTTTAATTGGAAACGGAATAGTTTTATTATGGATTAATCATATTATATTAAAAATTTTACATCAAATTGTCAATCTTCCTTTCAAATCAAAAAATTACACTCGAGCAACCATAGGCGGGATATTGGTGGCCTTTATCGCTGCCTTGACTGGCTATAATTTTACTATTGTTGCTTCCATAAATGTTTATAGTATTTGCCTACCTACTATTTATTATATTTGGCAAATATTTCGCCAAAAAAAACACAAATCATACCTGATTAATACCTTTTGTCTAATTTATATTATTGCTCTTATTCATTTAATGGACTATCCGTTTTTACGTTTAGTGGAATGGTTTGCCCCTTATGGCTTTACTATCCATATCGCTATTCTTGTCGGTCTTGCAGTACTTTTACCAAGCCTTCTAATCAAAGAAAATCTCATGAAATATAATGCAGAGCTTTTGATGGGCAAAGAGAAACTCAAAAAAGCCCAGAACTATATTGTTAATATTATAGATTCCATGCCATCTATACTTATTGGTGTTGATATTGAGGGTAAAGTGACCCAATGGAACAAAGAAGCTCAACATGCGACAGGGATTATATCTGAAAAAGCAGTTGGACAACCTCTTGATAAGGTAATACCTCGCCTGAGTTCAGAGATGGAGCAAGTGCAAAAAGCAATTAGAAATCGCGTAAAACAAACCGATTCAAAACGAATCTATCAAAAAAGCAGTGAGATACACTATGAAGATGTAACAGTTTATCCACTGATTAACAATGGAGACGAAGGTGCAGTAATTCGTATCGATGATGTCACTGACAAAGTACGTATGGAAAAGATGATGATCCAAAGCGAAAAAATGCTTTCAATTGGGGGATTAGCTGCTGGCATGGTGCACGAAATCAATAACCCCCTGGCAGGCATGACACAGACCGCCTTGGTAATAAGCAACCGCCTGACCAATATCAATATGCCTGCCAACAAGCGCATAGCAGATGAACTCGGCATCAAAATAGAAGATATAAAAGCCTTTATGGAAAAAAGAGGCATACTGGATATGATAACAATTATAAATGAGTCAGGAACTAGAGTCGCTAAAATTGTGACTAATATGCTTAATTTTGCCAGAAAGAGTGAGACTTCCTACTCTTCTCATAATATGCCAAAACTCCTTGATAAAATTCTTGAGCTTGCCGCAACTGATTATGATTTAAAAAAACAATATGATTTTAAAGTCATTAAAATTTTAAAAGAATATGAATCTGATCTGCCAATAGTACAATGTGTGGGAACAGAAATTCAACAAGTACTGCTAAATATCCTGAGGAATGGAGCCCAGGCCATACAGGAAGTTGTTGCGAAAAACAAGGACTATTCCCCTCAATTTATATTACGGCTATCACATGACAAAAAAACAAATATGATGCGTATTGAAATTGAGGATAATGGTCCGGGCATGGATACAGCCACAAGAATGCGGGTTTTTGAACCCTTTTTCACAACAAAACCAGCTGGAGTAGGAACAGGTCTTGGTCTGTCAGTCTCCTATTTTATAATTACTGAAAACCATGGAGGCACCATGGATGTGGTATCTCAACCAGAAAAAGGAACAAATTTTATCATTTGCTTACCCTTGGATAAAAAAAAAATTCAAAAGGATAACTAAAAAATTTGGGCGGA
>CAZTEM010000120.1:0-7392 GCA_964612755.1 uncultured Desulfobacterales bacterium
TGACTATATTACACTTGTTAATTTTAAAAATAATTTTTGACCGAGAATTGCTGATTATCCATAAAACCGATTGCCATGTTTTATAATATAATGTAAGATTAACAATATAATTCAAATAAAATTTTTTAATTAATTCGCATCTCTATTAATTTAATTATATAGAGCATCTATGTTCATACTTTTTATATGAGTATTAAAATGGAAATAAAATCAGCTGACAACAAGCCCTCTTTATCATTTGTTTTTATTGGTTATATTTTATTGGCAACTATTATTTTTAATATTGGCGCTTTTTTTGTTTTGTCATCATCAAAAAAGAAAATTCTGGGGTATTTTAATAATAAAGCTGTGATCCATGCAATGGAAACCATGGATAATGATTCCAAAGCATATCAAAAATATTTTGAAGATACTGATAAATTCTTAAATTATGAAATATTTAGAATACTATCTTTAATATTTACCATGGCTTTGGTTGTCTCAGGGATTATCCTTTTTGCCGGGAAAAAAATATTAATTGAGCCCTTGCAAAAATTTCGCAGTGCAACAGAAAAGATCACAAAACAGATATCTGAAACAATACACGGAAAACATGATTTAATACAATCAAATTATATGACAAGAGATATACAGCTCCTTGCAGACGGCTTTAATAATTTGACAAAACAGATTATTAAACGAGAGGATTTGCTTGTCAGGGCACAAAAGGGTCAGGAACTTTTAATTAAACAGCGTACGGCTGAATTACACGCGTCCGAAGAAAAAATGCAGTCTGTGCTTGATACTGTGCCGGATTATATATTGAATCTGGATCGTGAAGGAGAGATTGTTTATATTAACAAGCCCATTATCGGCATAAGCGCTGAAGAAACAATGGGCACTAATTTATGTGATTATATCCCAAAAGATTCATATGAGGAAGTTTTAAAAATAATAAGGATTGTCTTAAAAACCGGTGACCCAAAGGAGTTTGAGCAAAAATTTATTTTAAAAAAACCAGGTAAGATAGTATGGAATATGGTGCGTGTCAGCAGAATGGGGAATGAAGAAAAATGCGGTCTTGTAACATTGGTCTCCACTGATATAACAAAGCGTAAAAAAATGGAGCAGGATTTGCACTCACTCAATGCCCATCTTAAAGAACAGACAGAATATGCTGAAAAAATGGCTGAAGAAGCAAAAACAGCAAGTAAAGCAAAAAGTAGTTTTCTTGCAAATATGAGCCATGAAATAAGGACTCCCATGAATGGCGTTATAGGCATGGCAGAATTGCTTGCTGATACTGAACTTGATGATGCCCAATTAAGATATACAAGGATAATAAGAGATAGTGGAGATTCTCTTTTGACCCTGATTAATGATATTCTTGATTTTTCTAAAATTGAAGCAGGAAAACTCGATATTGAAGAAATAGATTTTGATTTGAGAAATTTGATGGATGATTTTGCCGTTACAATGTCTTTTCGCACAGAGGAAAAAGGACTTGAATTTATTTGCAGCACTGCTCCTGAAATACCCAATTATTTTAAAGGCGATCCAGGGAGGATAAAACAGATACTTGTAAATTTGACAGGTAATGCCATTAAATTTACTGAAAAAGGCGAGGTTTCGGTTTCCTGTATAATTGAACAAGAACTTGCATCCTCCTATAAACTTTTGTTTTCTATAAAAGACACTGGAATAGGTGTTTCAAGTAAGAATCAGGAAAAACTCTTTAAAGAGTTTACCCAGGCAGACAGTTCTACAACAAGAAAATTCGGTGGAACAGGTCTTGGGCTTGCCATATCAAAAAAATTATCTCGATTATTGGGTGGCAGGATTGGCTTGGAAAGTGTTGAAGGGAAAGGTTCTAATTTTTGGTTTACCATTGAGCTTAAAAAATCAGATAAGGTACCTAAACCTGTGAAAATTGGTGACCTGAGCAAAGCCAGGGTCCTTGTAGTAGATGATAATAAAACTAATCGTGAAGTCATAGCCTCAATGCTGTCTTTCTGGAATATTAAATATGCTCTTGCCAATGGGGGACAACAGGGGCTTGATATGCTCAAAAAAGCCTGTGATGATGGGAAGCCTTTTAATATTCTTGTTCTTGACATGCAAATGCCGCAAATGGATGGCAGGCAAGTATGCAAAGCAATTAAAAATGATGATGTTCTAAAAAAGACCCATGTAGCGCTTCTTACATCCATGGGCAGTCGAGGTGATGCAAGGCAGGCAAGGCAAGAAGGCTTTGCAGCTTTTTTGACTAAACCCATAAGACAATCTGATCTTTTTGATTGCCTTGCCCAGATCATGGGAATCTCAGATGAAAAAAACGGGAGTGAAGAAAATCAATTAATCACCAGGCATTCCATAAGCGAGAACAGAAAGATAAAAATAAAAATACTCCTGGTTGAAGATAATAAAACCAATAGAATGCTGTTAACAATAATGTTGAAAAAAATGGGATATAATACGGATATTGCTGTCAATGGGTCTGATGCCATTGAAAAGCTTTCAACAAGATCCTATGATCTTGTATTCATGGATATACAAATGCCTGTTATGGGGGGAATCGAAGCAACCCGGAATATTCGGGATGAAAATTCCAAGGTTTTAGATCATAGTATTCCAATTATAGCAATGACTGCCAATGCAATGAAAGGAGATCGGGAAACCTGTTTGTCAGCAGGTATGGACGATTATGTACCAAAGCCAATTAACAAGAAAATCATTCTTACCACTTTAGAAAAGTGGCTGCCCCATGATGATTAGTCTGTCTCAGCTGTTTGTTTAATTATATTTACAGTTTTATTTGTCACTTTATTTGCTGTTTTTGCAGCTTGTTCAGCTTTGTCTACATATACTTTTTTTGTTTGTCTGGTATTGCCTGAGGGTCCGGCATTATAATCTTTAATAACAAGTATTCCCACAATAAGCATAGCAATTAAAACAACAATAAATAACGCACCACGCATTTAAACCTCCTTTAAACAATCTTTAAACACTATTTTATAAAAATATCCTTTGATCCATATATTGAAATTATTATACCACAAAATAAAGTCAAGGAAATAAATACAATAATGTGGTATTAACTGAATAAAAAATATGAGGAGATAAATATGAATTATGAAATTAAATTGCAGGATGCTATTAAAACCGTAACCCTTGATCAGGATAAAATAATTTCTCCTGAAGAGACTGTAAAGAGATTTAAGGAAAAATCCTGCAAACTTAATCTTAATATTTTAAATAAGACAGAAAGAATAGATAATGGCAGGCTTGGAATCCCTGTTTTTTTCAGTGAATGTGGTCAGGATGCAAAAGATATTATAGGAACCAATAAGCAAATGGGCAAGGGTGCGACCCCAGAACAGGCAGAAGCAAGCGCGGTTATGGAACTTGTCGAGAGATTCAGTTTTTTCAGTTTTATGAACAATCAAGATAATTTTATTATAGATACTTATAAAAATCTTGAAAAAGATGCTTTACCATTTTCCATGATACTTCAATCGGTTCACGATCAAGAAGGAGATATTAAAGCCAAGAAAAAAATATTTGAAAATTTACCGCTTAAATGGACAAAAGGGTATGATCTTACTAATAAAAAGCAAGTGCTGGTTCCGTTTGACTGGTTTTATATGATTAATGAATTTAATGGTCCAAGCGCAGGTAATTGCCGAGAAGAGGCGATCAGCCAGGGCATATGTGAGGTTGTCGAGAGGCATACCTCATCCCTTGTAAGCCAGAAAATGTTGAGTGTCCCGGGTATTGATCCTGAATCAGTTACTGACCCCATGGTTGTTGAAATGCTTGCAAAATATAAAAAAGCCGGAGTATCGGTTTATATTTCAGATTTTACACAGGATATGGGTATACCAACCATTGGAGTTATGGCTTATGATGAGGCAACCTTTCCTGTTATGAGCGAAATCGTCTGGACTGCAGGAACAACCCCTGACCCTCAAAAAGCATTAAGCCGTGCTCTTACTGAGACAGCCCAGCTTGGCGGAGATTTTAATACAGGATCGAATTTTGTGGCGAGCGGACTTCCAAAATTTACTGCCATTGATCAGGCTGATTTTATAATGAATCCTGCCAAAACAATATCTATAGATGATTTACCAGATGTATCAGATAATAATATTAAAATAGAAGTCGAAAATATGGCAGCAGCGCTTTTAAAAAAGAATATGAAAGTCATTTTAATTGATGTCATGCATAAGGGGCTTGAGATTCCTGCATTTTATACAATAATACCAGGAGCACATTTCAGGGAACGGGCTGCAGACGCAAGCATAGGAATGTTTTCAGCAAGGTTTATTACAGAAAGTTTTAAACCTTTAGAAGCATTGCAGAAATTAGATGAGATTGAACAATTGATTCCAAAACAATATTATACACATTTTTATAAAGGTCTTGCCTATCTTTCGTTATCTGATAACAAATCTGCACTTGGTCATTTTGAAAAAGCTTTAAGCCTTGACCCTGCCAGGATGAATATCCCTGATATATGCTCTTATATGGGGTTGTGTCTCAAGGATATGGAACAATATGAAAAAGCCTTGAAAATACTTGCAAAAGGTGAAAAAGTTGACGAGCAGCGTACAGATATTCTCAATTTGATCGGGTTTTGCCATTTTAAATTAAAAAATCATGAAAAAGCCATTCAAAGTTTTAAAAAAATTATTGCAATTGATCCAAGTTCTGCAATTGACTATGCCAATGTGGCTTCAAATTATCGTGATATGGGGAATATAAAAGCTGCAATTAAATATTATGAAATGGCTTTAGAAATTGACCCTTTAATATCTTTTGCAAAGGAAAATCTTGACAGGTTAAAAATTGAAAAAAAATGAGGTTATCTGAAAGTTAATATTTGATTTTACATTATTCGTTTAGCTCTGAAACCAATTCATTTACCTTTATTTTTGCTTGATTTAATATTTTATTTCCTTTTTTGGTTATAGTATAATATTTCCTGATTTTCCCATTTACTTTTTCTTTTGTTGACAATAGATATTCAAGGCTTTCAAGCTTGTGGAAAATCGGATAAAGTGTTCCATAGGAAATATTATAGCCATGCCTTTTTAATTCATTTTGAAAATCAGACCCATATATTGGTTCTTTGGATGCGTGATATAAAATATGAATTCGAATAAATCCTAACATTAAATCTTTTATTATTTTATTTTCCATAGGCTTTACTATTCTGTAGCCCGATAGTATTAAAATCTGTTTTGAAAAGCAATGATTTATTTATTTTTTAAGATTAGTTTTTTTCAGTTTTATCTTCATCTTCTGTATCAGGTAATAGTATATTCATGATAATGCCTGCTATCCCTGCAAGCGCAACTCCTGATAATTTAAAATACCCAATGGAGATTTCAGCTCCTCCAATGCCGAGACTCAACATGATTGCAAGTATGAGAAGATTTTTCCCCTGGGATAGATTAACTTCATGTATAATCAGTGTTCTTATCCCGACAGAGCTTATGAGTCCGAACATAACAAGCATTATTGCTCCTATGGCTGCCTTGGGTATGGTCATTAAAAAAACCGATACAACAGGTATGAATGATATTATTAATGCTATAACACCGGCTATAACAACATAATTTGGATTATAGTCTTCATTAATAACATATGCTCCACTTGCTTCGCTGTATGAAGTAACTCCTATTCCGCCAATGGCAGCAGTGAAAATGGTTGCAATGCCATTGCCGGATAATGTGCGGTGAAGTCCGGGTCTTAAGAAAAAATCCTTACGGGCAATGCTTGATATGGCAAAAATATCTCCAACATGTTCAAGTTGCGGAGCAATAGCACTGATAATTCCAATGGATATCATTGAGCCTATATCAAATTTTGGGAATTGAAAATGCGGTAGTTTAAAAAAACTGGTTTTTTGAACCATTGCCCCAAGGTTTGCAGGTTCAAAAGAAATGGCTATCAAATAACCGACAATATATCCTGCAAGAATGGAAAATATTTTTAAATGTTTAGGCAGATTAAAATAAGCAAACAGGATTGCCAATAATGTAAATATACTTATTACCCAGTTGCTGTTGCAATTGCTTATGGCAACAGGCATCAGATATGCTCCTATAATTGTAATCATTGTTCCCACAACAATGGGCGGAAAAGCTTTCAATATAACACTGAGACCTACAGAATGAATTATCAGAGCAGATAAAAGATATACTACACCTGCAACTATCATGTCCCCTTGGGCATATTCAGGACCAAGGGTTTTTGAAACTGACATAGCCATTGCCATAATGGCAAAGGAAGGACCCAAAAAAATTGGTATATTTTTACCAGTATAAAAGTAAAAAAACAGGGTAGATAAGCCTGCTGTGAACAATAAAATACTTATGTTCCAGCCTGAAATTGATGAAACAACACCCATTGCCGGAAAAACTGCAAGAAACATAACTATACCTACAAATAAATTTTTTAGAAGGTTCATAATTTATTCCTTATATTACAGGTTTGAGTTGGATTTTTTTCCCCTGACTGGTATTAAGCTCAGAGATCAGACCTCCAGAGATTACAACCATATTTTTCATCCCATCCTGCTTACACAATAGGACAGTTCGCGATGTTTTCTCCTTGAGAATACGGCCTTGTGGTTTTTGTTTGTTTACAAGATTTTTATTTTGCCATTGCTCCAGTATATCAGTATCAATTTGAATACTTTCAGTGTCAGTAGAAAAACCTTTCATCACTGTCAGTTCAATCGTAACATCTTGTTCAGGCTCTGATAAATCAATGTTTGACAAGACTGATTTGGTTTCCTGAAATTTATAGATTGCTATAAAAGCTCCTTTGGATTTGATATAGTCTAAAAATTCAGATAAAGTGCCTTGAAATTTAATGAGTTTTGAGTTCTGGTTAACCAGCTGGAAATGTATTATTTTGCCCTTTTGCATATATAGTGATGCTATCCCCTGGTCGCCCTTAATCATTATTGTCACAAGCCCTGTATGACCATTAGTTAGCAAGTGACCAATAAATTTGCGAGTGTCTATCAGGTCGGTATCCTTAACATTATTATGCATGGATTTATAATGAAAAATGCCTTTGAATATTTGAAACAATTTATCTTTTAGTTGAACAGCCCAAACTATACCATCTCCTTTTTCCTGGGCATCTAACAGCCTTTGAAAGCCAGTGTCGCCATAAAAAATATTTTTCCCATTACACATCGCACAATTAAAAGGAGTGCCTGCTTCCATAAGCATATAACAATGCTTTTTTTTTGATTTAAAGGCAATATATCCTGTGAAAGATTGGTTTTTAAGCTTTTGCACAAATTTTTTAATGTTTATAAAACTGATATCAGATTTATTATAAACAATTTTACCAATTGGAGGAGGGATAAGTTGACCAAAATATTTCATGATA
>CAZTEM010000121.1:0-7155 GCA_964612755.1 uncultured Desulfobacterales bacterium
AAGCACCCATTTTTCTACCTTTTTTTTAATTTCACACAAAATATTATACACTACCACGCATTAATCGGATGAACCTGAAATGTATCCAAGCTCGTCACAAATTATAAAATTTTGGACAATCTGTCTTCAGCTTCTCTAAAAAAATTTGAATTTTCCGGAGCCTCCTTAGTAACTTTTTCCCAAAATATTTTTGCTCTACTATATTGACCAATTTTTTCATAAGTCCGAGCAAGATCATAATGAATAATCATGGCATCAGGGAGTTTTTTTAATGCTTTTTCAAGTCTTGAAATGGCAAGGTCTTCACGGTTTATGACTAAATAGACTGATATTAACCCATGAAGTGCACTTAAATAATTAGGAACGTGCTTTAATGCTTTTAAAAAATATGACTCAGAAGTATTATATTCTCTTTTACCAAGGTATGCCCAGCCTAAATTAGCAATCGAGTAATGGGGGGTTGCATAAAACAAGCTCAAAGAACATTGTTTAAAGCAGGTTATGGCCTTATCCCATTGCTTCTGTTCAAGGTATGCAGCTCCAAGTGAATTCAGCGCAGGAAAAAAATTATTATCTAATTTAAAGGCTCTTGCAAAATGAATTGCAGCTGATTTATATCGTTCTTTTATCATATAAATCATTCCAATATCATATTGCAAAAACTGATCATCTTTAATAGTTTTTTCAGCTTCAAGCATTTTTCCCAAAGCAATAGAGTACCTTTTTTGTGAAAAATATACTTTTCCTTCTTGATAAATTGCATCGGCAATCTTTTTTTGTCTCATTTGAGTTTCGTATGAAGAAACACAAGAAACAAGCGTTAAAATGCATAAAACACTGATAAATATTTTTTTCATGAACTTTTGGGTCTCCTGAATAATATCAATTAATGAACTTAATATTTTTATTAATATTTTTATTTTTTAAAAACTCAATGGTCTCAACAGGTAATTTTTCTTTAGTAACGAATATCTCAGGTTCAAACTCTGAAATATAAAGTCCCTGGATAGTAATGACCTCTTTATTTTTCAAAAAAGAAGGATTGAGAACAAACGGGACGTTAAGATATTTTAGAAGTTTTTGTGCAGCTCGAATTTTACCATCTTTTGGATCAAGCATTATTAAATCATATCCTTGTTTTTTTAATGCACCAAAAGCATCTCCTTTGATGTTACCAAAGTCGATTAACAAGTCTTTAGTTTCTCTTTTAACCCTGCCCACAACAGCATTGAGTTGAATGGAATTAAATTCAAATTTAATATTTGACTCCTGCCTATATGAAAATTTAGTAAAAAATAAAAGATTCTTTATAAACAACTTAAAATCTTCCAATGATTCTTTTTTGGCTTGCATTTTTTTTTGTTTATAATCATTAATAGCAGTGGTGATTTTTTGAATCTTTATATTTTCCCATCGTTTTTTAAAAGCTTTGACAAGGCTTTTATTATAAGCATCTTCTGGAATTAAAATTATTTTTTGTCCATTTGCAAGGCTTATCATTGGTGTAATTGAAAGATCGATTTTGGACATATTATCGTTCTGATCCGGGAAATAATAATTGCCGCTTGAAGATAAAGTACCACCAATCAGCGAAGCATATTTTTTTAATTCTGCTTTTTGCAATTGATTTAATCTAACAGGTCGCTTCCTCTGCTTTTTAATTTTCGCATTTCTAATATTTAATTTTGCATCTCTATTAGCAAAAAGTGATTGAAACCATGGTTGAGAAAGGATTTCCGGATCAGGTAGTAAAATAGAAGAATCTTCATATATAAGATCAATATTTTTAATATTTGGGTTGGAAAGTTTAAACGCTTTTATACCTTGCTTTGAAATACTCCCATCTTTATTTAAAAATTGTTTGTCTATGAGGCATGACACACAATCGCCTTTCTGGACTTTGTGTTCAGCAACATATGGTTTAAAGGTTTCAGGAACAATGGCATAGTTTATAACAGGGACTTGCACAATCCCAGGTTCCTTTTCTTTATAATCATCTTTGGTTATTTTTCTTAAAGGAATCAGAATGGAAACTCCTGGTTCAATTATATCAACATTATGTACACCAGGATTGATGGTACTAAAAATATCTATAAATAAAGGAAAATTATCAGTAGAGATAACTCCTTTTCTCCTGAAAATTTTATACAGCCAATCATTTTTCTGGACAACATAAGGCTCACATAAAATTTTTTCCTCTTTATATACATATACCTTATATTGTTTATATGATGTCTTTATACCAATTTCAGAAGCTGATAATGGTGTCAAGGGAAAATTAAAGGTAAAAAAAATTGAAAAAGCTGTCATGGATAAAATAAATTTGGTTAAAATATTTATCATAATATCCCTTTTAGATTAAGTTTTAGTGCAATTTTACGTGATATATCTGAAACAAAACCCTTAAACTCTCCGGGTCCAAGTCTGTGATCTTGAGAAGGGACAGGCATACCCTTATCAGGCATGATAAGGGAAGGTAAATTAACAAAATCCGAATTATGTTTAATGTTAAAGGCATCAGGTAATTTTTGTTCAAAATAAAGATTCTGAAAATTTGAAAACTTTAAAGCATGAGCAGTAGCATCCACAATAGCTGTCTCATCTTTTGAAACAATTTTATGATTAACTGCTTTAACAAGACCTGCAAGGCATTCTCCGCCCTGAGTACACGTTATATGCCCATTCCTGTTGGCTTTTAAATACCATTCCATAATGGATTGTTCTGTAACCTGTACAAAAAACACACGGTCCGCGCCTGCAAGTTTATTATATTGTTCTGTAAGGTGGATAACCCGTGGCATGGATACAGGGTTGCCAATCATCGCAGCTTGAGCAATGCTGGGTTTTACATTAACCGGTTTAAAATGGCGATTATGCTTATCTTTCTGGTAATATTTGAATACAGGGTCTGCATGCTCTGACTGGACACCAATAATTTTTGGTAGGACATCAATAATGCCTGCATCAAAAAATTTTATAAACCCGTTCATAATTGCAGATATATTACCCGCATTCCCAATAGGCACAACTATAACCTTGCCAGTCATATTATAATCAAAGTCCTGTGCGATTTCATAGGCATAGGATTCTTGACCAAGTATTCGCCATGGATTTTTTGAATTAAGTAAAACAACAGAATACTTTTCTGAAAGATTTTCCACAATTTTCATACAATCATCAAAAACACCCGGGATTTCAAAAACTTTTGCTCCACTGCCCAAAGGTTGAGAAAGCTGTTGTGGAGTGACTTTATTGTGAGGCAAAAGTACAGCGGATTTAACATATGGATGAAGATATGAAGCATATAATGCAGCTGCAGCTGATGTATCTCCAGTAGAGGCACATATTGCAATTATATCTGAAACAAAATTCTGATCTATCAAATATTTCACATTGGACAGTGCACTTGCCATTCCTCTATCTTTAAAAGAACCACTGGGGTTTTGCCCGTCATTTTTATAAAAAAACCTGATGCCAATTTTTTGTTGCAAATTATTATTGGCTTCAATGACCGGTGTATTACCTTCTCCAAGATACACAATTGAATTTTCAGGGATACAAGAGCCTATAAATTCATGGAATCTATATATACCTTTAAAAGCGGGTATTTTTAAAATTTTTCTAAAATCAAAAATTTTCTGCCATGTTTTCCCGGGAATATTTTTTAAAGATTTCACATGTCTGTCATAAATCAAAAGGACATTATTACATTCAGGACAAACATATAAAGGTTTATCAATGGGAAATTCAGCTGAACATCCAAGGCATTTATAGAACAATACACCTTTAGGCTCAGGGATAATATAGGGTTGAATATCTAAAGGAAAATCAGCTATCTTCATTTTGAATAAATTTCTGACCTCCCATATAGGATTGAAGTGCTTCAGGAATCAAGACAGAACCATCTTGTTGCTGACAATTTTCAAGGATTGCTGCAAAAGTTCTTCCAACCGCAAGCCCGGAGCCATTAAGAGTGTGTACAAACTCAAGCTTTTTCTGCCCTTTTTTTCTCAATCTTATTCCAGCTCTTCTTGCCTGAAAAGTTTCACAATTACTACATGAAGAAATCTCTCTGTACTTATTTTGCCCAGGCATCCAGACCTCAATATCATATGTTTTTGTCGCAGCAAATCCGAGATCTCCAGAGCAGAGAGTTACAACCTGATAAGGCAAATCTAATCTTTTAAGAATAGTTTCAGCATTTAATAACAAAGTTTCAAGTTCGTCATAGGATGTTTCAGGACTAGTATATTTAACAAGCTCAACTTTATTGAACTGGTGCTGTCGAATCAGCCCCTTTGTATCTCTTCCATAGGAGCCTGCTTCTGACCTGAAGCATGGTGTAAATGCTGTAAATTTTATGGGTAATTTCTCTTCATCGATTGTTTCGTTGGCATAAACGTTTGCCATTGGGACTTCAGAAGTCGGAATCAAGTAAGCATCAAGCCCTTTGATTTTAAAAAGGTCTTCTTCAAATTTAGGCAACTGCCCTGTTCCTGTCATAGTTTTTCTATTAACAATTAAAGGGGGTAACACCTCTGTATAGCCATGTTCATTAGTATGAATATCAAGCATAAAACTGATAAGAGCACGTTCAAGCCTCGCCCCTGCCCCAAAATAAAGTGGAAACCTTGATCCCGCTAATTTTGCAGCTCTTGCAAAATCAAGGATACCAAGATTTTCTCCTATCTCCCAATGAGATTTAATTTCAAAATCAAAGATAGGCGGTTCTCCATGTTTTTTTAAAAAAACATTATCTTGATCATCTTTTCCCATAGGGACATCAGGATGAGGAATATTTGGTATGGATATTAAAAAATCATTAATTTCCCCTTCTACTTTAGAAAGTAGCTTTTCAAGTTCTTTAATCTCTTCGGAAACAGCTCTTGTCTCTTCAATGCTCGATTGTGCATCCTGCCCTGCCTTTTTCATTTCTGCAATCTTATCAGAAGCAATATTCCTCTTGTTCCTTAATGTCTCTATTGTTTGAAGGGTTGCTCTTCTTTGTTTCTCAATCACAGAAAACTTAGCAAAATCAGCTTTCCCACTTCTTTTTATTACTGCTTTTTCTACTTCTTCCAAATTCTCTCTTACATATTTTAAATCAAGCATATTAATCAAACTCTTTCCATATTTTCAATTATAATTAAAAAATATTCCTATAATATGTTCAAATACCATGCAAGTTTTAAACAGTCAATAATTATTGAGTATTGACAATTGATAAGCTGTGTATAATATTAACTAAAATAATAGTTTGATATTAAAAAAGGAAGTAATTATGGATGAAATTAAAGAAGCAAAAGAAGATATTTTAGGAACCATTGCAAAGACCATTGCAAACCTTACAAAAGAAGAACAGATTGAAAAACAAAAAAAGATCGAAGCAAACCTTTTTGATTTTGCAAATTTTATAGAATCTAATATTACCTTTATATATACCCAGAAATCTGATGAGTTCCCAACAGAGAATATTATACGAAAGGCATTAAAATTTGAGAAAGGTATTGTCCTGCCTGTTGACCCTGGTCCGCAAAAATCCATAAAATTATATAAAATAAGCAACTATGATAATGATCTTATTAAAAATAAAAATGGATTTTTAGAACCTGATACTGACAAATGTAAAAAATTCTCATTGGAGGATGTCAGTGTCGCAATTATTCCGGGTCTAGCGTTTGATGATAAAGGTGGACGTCTTGGATTCGGTGAAAAATTCTACTTAAAATTAATAACAAGCCTTCCTGAGACTTGCAGAAAAGTAGCGCTTGCCTTTGAAGAACAAATTGTTGATCATCTGGAAATAGATTCAAAAAAATATACAGTTGATATTATTATTACTGACAAAAGAATTATTTACAAAATATAACTAAATTAATTAATTAGAATTCAAAGCTCTGTGAAAGCTCTTTTGATCATCTGGTTTTCCCATGGAGATAACAGTCCCTCCTGATTCTATCATTGTGTCAAAAGACGGGTTGAATAAAGTTTCACCAGATTCATTTATTATTGCTATTATAATCAAATCATATTCCTGCCTGATACCAGAATCTTTGAGTGTAACATTTGCATATTTTGAATCTGCACTGACAATGGATTCCTCTATTTGGATACCCTCTGTTGATCTGGATGTTGCAATACTGAGAAAACTGCTTACACTCGGGCGAAGTAATTTCAGCCCCATTGCAGCGGCACCTGTGTCATATGGAGATTCTACAATATTTGCACCTGCAATTAAAAGCTTTTGCTTAACACTCTCATTACTTGCCCGTGCCATTATATAAATATCGGGGTTCAACTGCCTTGCCGTAAGAACCAGAAACACATTAGCTGTATCTGTTGCAAGGGCTGCAACAAATACTTTTGCCTTCCTGATTTCAGCTTTTTTAAGCAGAGTTTCATCTGAAGCATCGCCGTGCAGATACAGCGTATTATCCTGTTCAAGCACTGAGACCAAGGCATCATCTTGCTCAATAACAACGATTTGCGATGTTTCTTCCTTTATTATATTACACAATACTCTTCCAATACGACCGTATCCACAAACAATATAATGTTGGTTAAGTCTCTTGATTGCTTTATCCAATTTTCTCCTCCCCAGCATAGTTACCAACTCACCTTCAATAACAGTCTGCATTATCATACTTGCTAAATATAAAAAAAAGCCTACCCCTGAAAAAATTAAAAACATTGTAAAAATTCTACCGGCTGTACTGATTTCATGTATCTCTGCAAACCCCACAGTGCTTAAAGTAATTGCAGTCATATATGCAGAATCAATAAAACTCCATTTTTCAATAAAAAAGAACCCTGAAGTTCCTATTACAAATATTAAAATTGCAATGGCAATAGATTTTAAAGTCAATTTTAATTTATCCATACATGTTTTTTACAATTGATAAAGGAAAAAATCAACACCTGCCCTTTATCGACTAAGTGAGGTTTCAATATAGTTTTGCAATACATTTATTTTTAAATTCAAAAACCCAGATTATACAAAGGTTAAAACCGCGTACTCCCTTGACAGCAATTCTCGGTCAAAAATTATTTTAAAGATTAACAAGTGTAATATAGTCAAAATATTCACATACAATTTTGTCTTTTTGGTTATTATAGGGAAATAAAAGGAAGAAGTGAGGCTTGGATATGCTTTTG
>CAZTEM010000122.1:0-6930 GCA_964612755.1 uncultured Desulfobacterales bacterium
TCCAGGGATCAAAACCCTGTGTCTTAACCACTTGACGACGCCCCAGCAAACTTAAAAAAACCAATAATACATCTAAATTTTAAAACAAGTTAAAAAAACCTGTTTTGTGCTTGTTCTCCACTTATATTCCAAACGGGAATAAGCCTGTTCAGCTTTTTTGCGATCAATAAAAAAAGCAAAAAGAGAGGATCCGCTTCCTGTCATACAAACTTTCTCAGACAGAACAAACTCCATCTCTTCTTTTGCACGCGCAATATCAGGATATAAACTATATGCTGTAGTCTCAAGATCATTATGCATAAATTTTGCAACATCAATGGTCTTAGCCCTATCCTGAATATCCTGCTGAACATTCAAACGGGTATTTATATCAAATCTTGAATTTTCTGTCAACTTTATCTTAAAATTTTTAAAGACTTTACTGGTTGATGCAACCACGCCCGGATAACAAAGGATAAGATAATATGGAATAAGCGGCCCACATTTTTCAAGTTTTTCTCCTATACCTTTAACAATTGCAGGGCTTCCAAAAATAAAAAAAGGCACATCTGCACCCAGTAAAAGACCCATTTTTATTAGTTCAGGTTTTGAAAAAATATTTCCGTGTAAATTGTTTAATGCCATCAGCACACTTGCTGCATTGCTGCTGCCGCCTCCCAGACCAGCGCCCACAGGGATGTTTTTTTTTATCCTGATTATAAGTCCAATATTTTTTATTTTTTCTCCATTTGAATTTGAAAAATAATTTTCAAAAAAAATAGTGGCTGCCTTAAAAGCTATATTTTGCTTGCCTTCAGGCACATCAGGATGCTCACAAAAAACCTCAATCTTATTATGAAAAGTTTTTTCAATTGAAATTTTATCATATAATTCAAGGCATGCCATCAATGAATAAAGTTCATGGTATCCATCATTTCTTTTACCTGTAACATAAAGAAAACAATTGATCTTACTATACGATAAGATCTCTGTCATTTTCTATTGAGCCTCAACATAGGCAATTCTAAGTTCCTGTAAAAGAGTATTCATTAATTTTTCTTCTTCAGTATCAAGATTTCCTTTGGTTTTATCCTTGAGCACTGCAATAATATCAATAGTCTGCTTTGCAAATACAATGTTTTTTTCTTTTTTACCTGTTGTAGGATCTTCTACTTTCCCAAGCTGAACAAGAGCTGAAGAATAAAGAGAAAGAATAAAACTTGAAAAATCAACCTGAAAACCGGCTTTCCCTGCTGCCTGTTGATTTGATTCGTCCGGAGTATCTTCCATTATAAATCCATTGCCTTTTGCCATTATTTATCTCCCCCAAAATATATAGTCAATCTATATGCCATTTGATTTTATAATTATCCTTTACTATTGATGCTATATATTTGTCAAAAAAAATATGCTCAACCTTATACTTGATCCCTTGATAAACAAGTATGAGATTATAAAAATCTTTCACCTTAATCACATTAACATCTGCCAACCCTGCAAGCCCGATCCCCACATATTTCAATAAAGCTTCCTTTGCTGTAAAACATCTGAAAAAAATATTTTTTTGATCATTGATTTCAAAACACTTTTTTTCCCTGTTACTCACTATTCTTTGAAAAAGAGGATCAGAAATATTCTTGATTTTCTCAATATCAATACCTGCTGGTGATTTGGAAACCAGACCTGCTGCGTATCCATTCTTATGGGACAATGACCAGAACACGCCATTTGAGGGCAAAGGTCTGCCATTATCCCCTTTAAGCAATTTCTCAGGGAAAAACCCTGACAATTTCCCGGAAGCCTTAAGACTGTCCAAAGCGCATAAAGACTGAATTTCCCCTTTTGTTTTGGTGCATGAATTTTCTTTGTCATATCCATATTTATCATAGGAAATTTTTTGGATAACAGGGCAAAGAGTTAAGATCTCTACACCTCCGCCTTTTCAAGCTTGATTATAACATCGGCAACCATTGTGCCCTGCCCTTCATTGTGTACAAATAAAGGATTAATATCAAGTTCCTGAATAATCGGATAATCATCTACCATCTCTCTTAAGCTCATGAGATTTTTCTCAAGGGTCTCAATATCAGCTGGTTTTTCACCTCTTAATCCGGAAAGTATCGGGTATCCCTTGATACTTCTGATCATCCTTCTGACAACATTTCTACCCATGGGAGCAAGCCTGAAAGCAACATCCTTATATACTTCCACAAAAATCCCTCCAAGCCCGAACATTATGGCATGACCAAACTTGGGATCCCTGTTCACACCGAGAATAACCTCACGACCCTTTGGGACCATCTTCTGCACAAGAACCCCGTCCAGGACTGCATCAGGGTTATAGTCTGCAGCATTCTTCATGATTTTATCAAAAGCTGTTTGAACATCTTTGATATTTTCAAGACCTATCTTTACTCCTCCTGCATCAGATTTATGCAAAATATCATTGGAAACTATTTTCATAACCAGGGGAAATCCCATTTTTTCAGCAATTTTTACTGCATCTTCCTTTGTTTTGGAAAGCTCCATGGGAAGAGTATTAAAACCATAGCATTTAAGGATTTCATTACCATCAAGTTCACCAAGAATGGTTCTACCCTCTTTAATATAGCCGTCAAATATCTTTTTTGCTTTTGCCTTGTCAAATTCAAGCCTGTACTGGGGCAATATTCTCCTTGAGCGCCATTTCCTTGCCTCTAAAAGTGCGCCTAAAGATCTTGCAGCACTTTCAGGAAACTGATAAACCGGGATATTATTTTTCTGCAATATTCTTACACCATCTGACACGTCAACAACTCCCATAAACGCACATAAAACAGGTTTATCAGAATTTTTTGAAATGTTTACTATTGCATCTGCCGTTCCAATTGCATCTGTCATTGACTGGGGTGTTAAAATAATCAATACCGCATCCACTAAAGGATCACTTATCACTGTTGCAAGGGTATTTTCATAACGGTCCTTTGCTGCATCCCCTATTACATCAACAGGATTATGAAAATTTGCAGCCGCAGGCAGATATTTATGTAATTCCTTGATTGTCTCATTGGAAAATTCTGCAAGTTTTAATCCTGACTGCTCACTTATATCTGTTGCTATTATTCCAGGACCGCCTGCATTGGTCACAATGGCAATTTTATTACCATTGGGGTATTTTTTCCCTGCATAGGCCTGGGCATAATCAAAAAGCTGGTTAACAGTCTTGCATCGTAATATCCCTGACTGAGTGAAAATTGCATTGTATATTGCATCTGAACCTGCAAGGGAACCAGTATGTGATGCAGCAGCTTTTGCACCTGCAGCAGACGATCCTGATTTGATTGCAAGAATAGGCATAGGATCAGGGAAAGATGCCATTGCACGGACTTCATTAATAAATTCTTCAGAGTTCCTGGATAATTCCTCCATATAAATCATGACAACATCTGTATCAGGATCTTTATGGCAATATCTTAAAAGATCAAGTTCATCAACATCTGCTTTATTACCAATGGAAATAAACTTTGAGAATCCAAATCCTTTTGCAGCGGCAAAATCAAGTACTGCTGTACACAATGCCCCGCTCTGGGAGATAAACGAAACATTACCGGGTCTGGGCATTCTGCTTGAAAAACTTGCATTTAAGGAAACTTCCGGTGAAGGATTAATCACGCCAAGGCAATTTGGTCCCACAAGTCTGACATCAGCTTTTTTACATATTGCAGCTATTTCATTTTCAATCTCAAGCCCTCGACCCCCAACCTCTTTAAAGCCTGCGGAAACTATTACAATTCCCTTAACACCTTTTTCAATACAGCCTTTAACAGCTTGTAATGACCGCTCCGGCGGCAGGATAATCATCCCAAGGTCTATGGGATCAGGAATTTGCAGTACATCAGAATAGCATTTAACACTTTCAATGGATTTTGCTTTTGGATTTACAGGGTATAATGTGCCTTTATATCCTCCAAAAAGAATATTTGCAAAAATATCATGACCCACCTTACCTTTTTGGCTTGACGCTCCTATAACAGCAATTGACTCCGGTGCAAAAATTGCATCCAGTTTATCCATGCTTTTTCCCCTTTTTATTCTTATATTTTAATAATTTTCTGCATTAATTCATCAAGCTTTAATACAGAAGGGCAATCATCAGGAAGATCCATAAAAGATTTTCTTTCCATATCAAAATCCAAAAGAGTATTATCTTCAGGAAGTGTACAGATTATTGGAACACCTATTTCTTCAACCTCTTCTAAAAACCTGTCATTGAGTTTTTCAGGTGCACGGTTAACAATAAGACCAATATTTTTCACATCCAGCTTTAAATCTACCAGCATATCATTAATCCTTTTAACAGCCCTGAGCCCCCTTAATGCATAATCTGTCACTAAAAGCAGCATGTCAACTCTTCCGCTTGTGCGGCGGCTCAGGTGTTCCATGCCAGCCTCATTATCCACCAATAAATATTTATAACTTTTTTCAAGCTCTTCAATAAATCTATTGAGGATATTATTAACCATGCAATAGCACCCCTGCCCTTCCTGTCTTCCCATGACAAGGAGATCAAAATCTTTTTCTTCAATCAATCCCTGGTTCATCATCATTTCAAGGTAATTAATCTTGTCCATACCAGAAGGAACCTGCTGAGGGCTTTTCATATAACCTTCCCTGATATCTCCCACGGTTTTTTCAACTTTTAATCCAAGGGTCTCTCCAAGGTTGCTATTGGGATCAGCATCAACTGCAAGCACAGGAGAAATACCGTTTTTGGCAAATTGTCTTATTATTAATGCAGATACTGTTGTTTTTCCGACTCCGCCTTTTCCGGCAAGGGCAATTATTTTACTCATATCAGCTCCAAAATATATTCTTGGTTCATATTAGATGATTTATTAACAATCTATTTTACAGGTTTGGTCACAAATCATAAACAATTCAAATAAAACTTTATTTAATATAAAACAGTTTACCACTATGGCAATACTTCCACAATATCATTTTAACACTGCCATTGCCTTAATTTGCTTGATAATTTTCAATATCCAAGTTATTAGAATAAAGGCAGATTTAATTGAAATGACTTTAACTTAAGGCTGAACAATGAATCCTGAATCAAAATCCGACGCTCAAAAAAGAGTTGACCAGATTGAATGTTTTAAACTGGAACTTGAAATGATTAAAAGGGACAAGATCATAGACCTCAGTGAGAGTCAACAATCTGCCATTGATTTGTACCATAAAAACCTTATCACCAGATTATCCTCTATTTTTGATATTGATTCAAATAAGCATGAAAAGCAGCTAAGCCTTGGAATGAAAATTGCCTCTTTTTTAGGTGCCCTTGGAATTACAGCAAGTGTTTTTTTCTTTTTTTATCAATTCTGGGGAAAAATTTCAACAAACACCCAGATTATCATCTTAATTACAACCCCTCTCCTAGCCCTTAGCTTAACCATATATGCATATACCAGGGAAACAACCGGATATTTTGTAAAAATTTGCAGCCTTGTAAGCCTTGCATGCTTTATTTTGAATATTTTTATGCTGGGGCAAATATTTAATATCACACCTTCACCCAATGCTCTTTTGGTGTGGGCTGTTTTTGCCTTTCTGCTTGCCTATGCATCAGACACGCGACTGCTTCTTGCCAGCGGAATTATTTGTTTTGCCTGTTTTTTGTCAGCAAAAACAGGAACATGGCATGGATGCTATTGGATCGATTTTGGCAATCGACCTGAAAATTTTTTACCGGCCTCCATTATAATATTCTTGATTTCTTTTTTCCCCCATGAAAAATTCTCAGGATTTACAAGTATTTATCGGGTTTTTGCCATGCTTTTATTTTTTATTCCCATCTTGATTCTGTCCAATTCAGGCTCAATAAGCTATTTAAACCTTTCCAATGAATCAATTGAAGTTATTTATCAAATTGCAGGGTTTGTTTTTAGTGCGGGTGCAATATGGCTTGGAATTAAAAAAACATGGAATGAAGTAGTTAATACTGGCAATGTATTTTTCACGATTTTTCTTTATACAAAATTCTTTGACTGGTGGTGGGATTTTATGCCTAAATATCTTTTCTTTTTGATTTTAGGTCTTACTGCCATATTAATCCTCCTTATATTTAAACGGCTTAGAAAATCAATAAATAAAAACACCATGAGCGAGGTGTATTAATGAACAAACCCTTATCTTCCAAAGTTCTCTTTATTTCAGGTTTTATAATAATAATATTTACCAATATTCTGGTTTTATCAGGAGTATTTTTTAACAGATCAGGGAAACCTGAATCAATAATAACCTTAACTGAACGTGAACTTTTTCTACCATATTTTATTGACAAGGAAAACAGCGGTCTTAAATTAAACCTTCGCTTCAGAACTCTTTCAAAACATAAAAACCAATATACATATTATCATGGAGCTCCTGCCTGGCTTGATCAAAAAAAATTAAAACAATTAAAAATCAAACTTGAGCATGGTATTTCAAAACAAGTGTTTATTGTACTTGAATATAATCATGATCTATATAATGAATCCGTAAGAAGAACCAAAGCCTCATTAAAAAAATTAAAAGGTGGCGAGCTAAAAAATGGGGAAAAACGATTAAAGGATGAATTAACAAACAAATCAAGACTTTTTGCCGTTGATGCAGGCATTGATTATAAAACATTAAAGCAAAAATATAAAAATCAATCTCGATATTTGATTATAAAAGGTTTGATAGAGCCAATGTACAATTATTGTGCAAATAAAAAAAAAGAAACCTATGGAATTATCACGAAACTCACTGCTCAAGACATTAATGTCCCTAAAAAACATCGAAAAATATTTGATCATATTATGAAAACCAAGCAATATGGATACAATAAGTTCAAACTTCCCAGATATAAAGTTAAACTTGCCTTTGGCAGACGCCTGGAGCCATGGATTATTTCAGTAAATAAAATTTAGAATCTCATACGATTAT
>CAZTEM010000123.1:0-6858 GCA_964612755.1 uncultured Desulfobacterales bacterium
ATATTTTTTATGGCTTAAGCTTGAAAAGGATTATTTCTTATGAGATATTCTATTTTCCATGGAAAAATTAAAAAAAATATTAATAAATAAAGGCAAGATCGTCTCTGATTCCATATTAAAGGTTGATTCCTTTCTTAATCATCAGATAGATTATAATTTAATGGATGATATAGGAAACGAGTTTTATTCTTATTTCAAGGCAAAAAACATTGATAGGATTTTGACCATTGAAGCATCAGGCATTGCCATTGGTATTGCAACGGCAAAGTTATTTAAAAAACCTTTTGTATTTGCAAAAAAAAAGAAACCCAATACAATGTTTGGTAAAGTTATTTCAACAACAGTCCTCTCCTTTACCAAAAATATGAATTATGAAATATCATTATCCTGTGAATTTATTAATCAGGGTGAAAATGTTCTTATTGTGGATGACTTCCTTGCAAGGGGTAATGCAGCATCAGGGTTATGTTCCATGGTTGAGAAAGCTGGGGCGCATGTCGCAGGAATCGGTATTGTAATTGAAAAAAGTTTTCAGGGAGGTCATACATTGCTCAAAGAAAAAGGCTATGACCTTTTTTCCCTTGTACGATTGAGATCTTTAAAAAATAAAATAAGCTTTTATTAAAAATTAAACAGCGATATACTTAAAAATATTTTTTAAATTATTTATAGAATGAAAGAATTCATGTTTTCATGAATTATGCATGGGAAATTATTAAATGGATATTTTAAATGGAATAAAAAAAAGATGGGAATCTGTTGAACAAAGTGGATTGCCTGCCAGTGCCTTTGAGGGTGACAAACTTTCCTTCTGGCGCGAGAGAATTCTTTTTATTATTCTTATTTTAACAATAGTTTTTGGATTTATTCGTCTTATTCCCATAATTATTTTATGTAATTTAAATGGTCAATGGCTGATGACAGGTATGGCTATTCTCGCATGGGTTGCAGCCTGTTTTATTTTGTATGAACGCGATTGGCACATTGTGTATAGAACCTGGATTCTTTTTTTAATATTTTATATGTTTGGTATATCATTTTTGTATTTTTTTGGAGTTGAGAGCGCCGGGCATGACTGGTTTTTTCGTGCAACTGTGATTGTGGGCATAATGCTTGGTATGAAAGCTGCCATAATTGGTGTGTCTTTTAATTTTCTTTTACTGGGAGGTATAGTTTTCCTTGTTTATACTGGTTGTCTGCCACTGGGGAGCTATGATCCTGAAGCATTGAAATTATGGCTTATTGTCATGGCTAATTCCATGGTTTCAAATACTATAATAACCTTTGTTATCGTATTATTATTTGATGGGATTGATAGTCTTTTGTTTGAGTCTGAGAATGCTGTTAATGTCCTTCGCGAAAGCGAAGAGAAACTTAAAGGAGCTTTTGAAGCTAATCCTGACCCTATGGTGGTTTATGATGCCGATGGATATACTCAATATTTGAATTCGGCATTTATTGTAACTTTTGGGTGGACAATGCAAGAACTTGAAGGGAAAAAAATCCCTTTTGTCCCTGAAGACCAGAAACAAAAGTGTCAGCAACATATTGATCAATTATTTAGAACAGGAAATCCTGTTGAAGCTGAAACAAGACGAATTACCAAGAATGGAAAAATTATTGAAGTGCTTTTAAAGGCAGCATTAATTCGAAATCCTGAAGGTAAACCCATGGGAACGATTGTAAATCTTGCTGATATTACCGGGAGCAAGAAACTTGAAAAACAATTAAGGCAGGCACGAAAAATGGAAGCCGTAGGAACTCTTGCAGGAGGTATTGCCCATGATTTTAATAATATACTTCAAATAATAAATGGGTATGCTGATATTATTATTATGGATAAAGATAAGAAGAGCTCTGATTATGCTAATTTGCAAACCATACTTGATGCATCCCAGAGAGCAGCAAAACTCATAAGACAGCTTCTTTTGTTTTCCAGGAAAGTAGAAACAGAAACAAAGATTTTAAATCCAAATCATGAAATAAAGCAGGTAGCTAATATCCTTTCCAGAACAATACCAAAAATGGTTAAAATTCATACCCATTTGAGTGAACAACTCTGGAATATCAAAGCAGATCCTGTTCAGATAGAACAGGTGCTTTTAAATCTTGGGACAAATGCTGCTGATGCCATGCCTGCAGGCGGTAAATTGGTTATAAAAACCGCTAATGTCAGAATAACTCATGATACGATTCATGATATTGTGGGAATCCATGCAGGTGATTATGTATTGCTTATTGTAACAGATAATGGTCATGGTATGAAAGAAGAAATAATCGAGCATATTTTCGAACCTTTTTTTACCACTAAGGATGTTGGTAAAGGAACAGGGCTGGGGCTTGCTTCAGCTTATGGTATTATTAAAAAACATAATGGGCATATCTCATGTAAAAGCCTGCCTGGAAAAGGGACCACATTTCGCATTTATTTACCTGCATATAAAGAAAAAGAATGGGTTGCAGAAGAAATCGATGATACAACCACTCTGGTAGGTGGTGCTGAAACAATATTAATAGTTGATGATGAAACAACAATTCGCAATTTTTCTTCAAAGGCTCTCAGACATTTTGGTTATAGTGTGATAGAGTGTTCCAGTGGAGAAGATGCTGTTGGTCTATATATAGATCAATATATTGGGATTGATTTAATTCTTCTGGATATTGGCATGCCGGGAATGGGCGGGTATAAATGTTTTGAAGAATTATTGACAATAAACCCTGATGCAAAGATTATGATAACTACGGGCTATTCAAAAGATGAAAAAGTGAAAAAAGCTCTTGATGCAGGCGCAGTACGTTACCTTGGAAAGCCATATAAACTTTCTTTCCTTTTGAAATCCGTAAGGGAAACACTTGATAGTAAGATGTATTTGGCAGATATGAAAAAATAATTTGGAAGATGGATTTTTATTATGAATTGCCCGAATTTTCAAATTGGTTCAGGCTTTGATGTGCACAGGCTCGTAAGGGGAAGAAAACTTGTCTTAGGTGGAGTTGAAATCCCTTTTGAAAAAGGTCTTCAAGGACATTCAGATGCTGATGTGCTTGTGCATTCAATATGTGATGCAATATTGGGAGCAATTGGCAAAGGAGATATTGGTGAACATTTTCCTGATACAAATTTAGAGTTTAAAAATATTTCAAGCCTTGTTTTATTGGAAAAATGCGGGAAAATGGTTTTGGATGAAGGTTTTTCAATTTGTAATATAGATTGTACGATTATTGCCCAGGCTCCTAAAATAAACAATTACAAACAGGAAATGAAAAATAATATTGCAAAGACAATCAATATAGATCATAAATTAATTAATATTAAAGGTACAACAACCGAACACTTAGGATATATTGGCAAAGGCGAGGGCATTGCCTGCCAGAGTGTTACAATTATAACAACAATGAATAAATCAGGATAAGATATTATGGGTTTAAGGATTTACAATACACTTAAAGGGAAAAAACAAGAGTTTGTTCCTGTTGAACAGGGCAAAGTTAAAATGTATGTTTGCGGTCCAACTGTTTATGATACAAGCCATATAGGTCATGCACGATCTGTGGTGGTTTTTGATATTGTTTACAGGTGGTTTAAATACCTTGGATATGAAGTTTTGTACGCAAGAAACTTTACAGATGTTGATGATAAAATAATTAAAAAATCCAATGATACAGGTGAGGAGTGCAAGGTCATTACAGAAAAATATATTAAAGAATTTCACAATGAAATGGATTCTTTAAATGTGTTAAGACCTGATATCGAGCCCAAGGCAACAGAGCATATTGAACATATAATAAAGTTTATTGAAAAATTAATAGCAAAAGGCAAGGCATATTATATTGAGGGTGGAGATGTTTATTTCTCCATTGAGTCTTTTAAGGAATATGGAAAACTTTCCAATAGAAATATTGAGGATATGAAAGCCGGGGCAAGAATAGCCATTGATAAGAATAAAAAAAGCCCCTTTGATTTTACTTTGTGGAAACCTGCAAAAAAAGGCGAACCTTTTTGGGAAAGCCCATGGGGCAAGGGAAGACCAGGCTGGCACATTGAGTGCTCTGCCATGAGTTATGAGTATTTGGGAATGCCCTTTGATATCCATGGTGGAGGTAAAGATTTAATATTTCCCCATCATGAAAATGAAATCGCCCAGTCTGAGGCACTCTATGACAGGCAATTTGTTAAATACTGGATGCATAATGGTTTTGTTGATATTAATAACGAAAAAATGTCAAAATCCCTTGGCAATTTTACCATGATAAAAGAAGTCCTTGCAAAATATCCAGCCGAGGCAATAAGGTTTTTCCTTTTATCCAAGCATTATAGAAGCCCCATTGATTATAATGAGGACTCCATGAAAGAAGTTACCATAAGTCTTGACAGAGTATACACATTTCTTGAGCGTGCTGAAAAAGCCGGCGTAAAACAAGATGATTCAATGCATGGTCCTTTATGGGATGATTTTACAATGGCAATGAATGATGATTTTAATTCTGCAAGGGCAATAGCTTCCATCTTTGACAGTGTTAAAAAAGGCAATACATTGCTTGATCATGATAATCACAATAAAGAACTTGATATGGTCTACTCTGATTTGAGAAATATGGGCAAGCTGCTTGGTATTTTCCTTCTTAAACCAAAAGAATATTTTGAACAGAAAAATAAACAAATAATTGAGGATCAGAGTATTGACCCAAAAGAGATAGAAATTCTTATTGCAGAGCGAAATACAGCAAGGGCAGATAAAGATTTTGCAAAAGCCGATGCCATAAGAGACAAACTTCAAAATATGAATATAATACTTAAAGATGGTCCTGAAGGCACTAACTGGAAAATAGAATAAAGCCAGGAATGGCAAAAATATTTAAAGGAGACGTTGTGAAAAAATCTGTTACAGGTTTTACTCAAATTTTTTTACAGCGTCACTATTTCTTATTATTTTTTAGCCTGGTATTGTTTTCTTTTTTTATTGTTGGCTGTGGTTCTGATAATGCCAGGGATTCTTCAAAAATATCAAAAAAAAATAAAGCTGTGTCTGAGTCCGGGATAAACCTTAGTCCCCTTTCCCCACAAATTTTACATGAAACCGGCGTTGAAACCTTTGCCCTGGGAATCAGCAGTGATGATCCCGGTGCCCTGGTGCAGGGCATATCTTTGTTGGAACAGGCAGCACTGGCAGATCCTGATAATTCCATTTACTGGATAGACCTTGCCGATGCCTATATGGCATCCGGTAATGTGTTGGAATATTCCTATGCCATTGATATCTATTGGATGCTGCTCAGTGAAGACAACCCGCAACAAGATGCCTTGTTATCTCGTTTGATTGAAGCCTATACACGAGCTGGAAATTTTAGCGCTGCCTTTGATGCTGCAATAATGAGACTTGCCAAATCAAAACCTGAACAGGTGGATAAGGCTGGTTTGCATTTGGCAATGATTGCCATGAGCTTCGGAGCTTTTGATAAAGCTGCCAAAGCATTGATAAAAAAAGCCGGGGATATTGATGATTCAGCCTATCTTCTGTTACTTGCAGCTTCTCTGGAACAAGTATCAGGAGATTCTGATTTGTCAAAGGATCTGCTCAATAAAATACTTGACGATAACCAGAATATCAGATTTGCAAAATCAATAGAACAGGCAAAACAGAGGATGAAACAATGAAAAGAATTTGTTTTTTATTGATTTATTTTGCTTTGCTTATTGTTTTGACGTCTGGTCTGGTGGGTAGCGCTGTTTCAGCCCAACAAAAAAAACAATTGCAGCATATACAGGATAAAATTAAAAAAATTAAATCCCGGCAACCAAAAGATACTGATTTTCATTTTTCAACCGGTATTAATATGCCCCAGGAATTAATCAAAACAACAATAAAAACTGTGATGCCGGAAGCTAAAATACTAAAGGTTGATATTGACAGCTATTATGATTTGAAAATTGAAAATATAGAAAAACGTCAGAATAAGCTTTTTACAAAAAAAGGAGCGCTTCGCAAAGAAAAAATACTAAAGATTGATCAGAAACATAGACGTTATGAAAAATTGGAATCTGAAATTATAAAGAATCAAAAACGGGCTGAAACAGAGATTAATAAACTTGGGAAAAAGATAAAGGGCAAAACCCGGAATGCCAAGCAGATCAAAGCTGCAATCAAACAAAAAACCCATATTATAATCAAGGCAAAAGTAAAAAAACAATATATCCGTATCAAAAAAATAAACTTAGGTAAATCCCGAAACATGGCCCAATACATGAAAGTACGTCGGGAAATTTCCATGACCAAACGCCAGCTTAATAAAATTAAGCTTGCTAAAAACCGTGGATCTCGTTTTAGCAAGGGTAATTTTCTTTTTGGCACCATGCTTACTGCCTTGAGCTCGGAACTGGAAGAAAATTCCAGGGCTGACAGGGAAGGGCGTAGACCACTTGCAAGTAACAAACTTATAAATTTTGTTAAAAATATCAGTGGTTACTCTGCTGTTAAGGGGGTTATGGACAGTGTTGAAATATCTAAAATGGAAGCCATGGTTAATACCATGGAATATTATAAATCCCGTGGATATGATTTGACTGATCCAAAAGTACGAAAAATGGTTATGGAAAGGACAGAAAGCGCTGTCCGACGTGCTGTTGTAGGAACTGCTGTCTATGAAGGTGCAAAACTTGCCCCGATCACCGGAGATTTAATCACAATTAAAGAAAGTTTTGATGCAGCAGGACAAGCCTATGTTGCCGGTGAAGAGGCTGAATTTATTATTGCCAACAACGAGCAGGTTCAGTTCCAGACTAGTTTGATAGCTGTGGCAAAAGCAAATAGTATCTTATCTGAACTTAAATCTTTAGTCCAGCAGGTTAATGTCATTACA
>CAZTEM010000124.1:0-6837 GCA_964612755.1 uncultured Desulfobacterales bacterium
GTAAAAATAGCCCTTACCGGTGCAGGATAGCCTTCTATTGTTTTATCACAATCTTCAGGGTCAAGAAAATCAACAAGAGATTCCGTATGAATCCAATTGGTTTTTCTCTGTTCCTCAATTGTTGTCTTTGATACATCAATACATTTGATATTTGAAAACCCTGCACGTTTAAGCCATGATTCCATGCATTTAAGATCAGGAATAAAAAAAATATTCCTCATTTTTGCATACCTTGATTCAGGGAAAAGGCATAATCCGTCTTTAGATTCCAGCACAAGATTTTCCACGATAAGTTTTCCGTTTTTTTTCATGATTTTATGCATGGACTGCAGCATCTCAACAGGCGATTTCCTATGATATAAAATTCCCATGCAGAAAATCATATCAAAATAATTTCCCATTATTGGTAATGTTTCAAATTTTATGGGCAGACAATGGACATTCTCAAGATTTAAATATTTCTGCAAAGCAAGGTATTGATAATAAAAAGAATGCTGGGGTTCAATTCCCAATGCCATTAAAGGGTTAAAAGCTGCAAGCCGGAACATATAATATCCATTGCTGGACCCAATATCCAAAACTTTTTTCCCCTCAATATTACCAAGATGATCTTTAAGCCTGTCCCATTTTATAAAAGATTGCCATTCTGAATCAACATCAATCCCAAAAAGATTAAAAGGTCCTTTTCTCCAAGGGCAAAGATAAAGCAATTGTTTTTTTAAGTTAATATGAATTTTCTCATCTATATCTGATTCTTTTCCGATTATTATTTTTTTACCGGACAAATCAATATTGGAAGGCTTAATATCCGGAAGATTTTTTAATGCCTTATCAAAATTATATGCATTGCCTTTAGGATTTTTAAAAAATAAGGTTTCCTTTTGAATTATCTCATTTAACTGGTCAATCCATTGATCGATTTTTAATTCTGTATGTTTTAAAAGCAGTTTATCCATATATTAACATTATTTCCTTAATTTATTATTTACAGGCAATCATGGATGCAAAATTAAACCATTTAAGGAATATGTCAAATCCTTTAAACCCTGCTTTTTTGATTCTTGTTTTATGATCAGAAATGGTCTCCGGGATCAATACCTTTTCAAGGGCATCCCTTTTCTGGCTTATCTCAAGTGCGGAATAACCATTCTCCAACTTGAAATTTATATAAAAATCTTCGTATATACTTTTAAAAATTTTATCGTCATGGGTAATTTTCTCAGTTAATACAAACACACCACCTTTGACAAGACCTTTATAAATCCTGTTCACTAGTTCAGCCCTTTTTTTCATATCAATAAACTGCAATGTCAAATTAACAATTACAACAGAAGCATTGGAAATTTGAATATTTTCTATGTAATCACATATTAATTTTACTGATTGTTTCTGATCGTTATCAAGCCTTGATCTATACCTTTCAATCATGGGAGAAGAAGAATCAACCGCAATTATGGAAATATTCTTATCATTTAAAATCTTCATACCAAGGTTGCCATTGGAACACCCTAAATCATATACATCTGTTCCTGATTGATAAAACCTTGAAACAAGCCCTGCCTGTTGTTTAAGGCTTTCCTCATACATGGGGACTGATCTTTCAAGCATATCATTAAATACATCTGCTACTTTTTCATCAAATTCAAAAGGACTGACTTTTTCCATTTTTTGCGCAAAAACCTGATCTTTTTCCATTATATTAAATCACCTTTTTTTATATTTGCTTTTTATTCTAACACCTCGTATAATAATATCTAAAATAAAGAGTCTTTGCAAACTATGGCTATCTTTCAGCCAATTATTTGACAAATTTTTAAGTCATTTTAACTTGTTTGCATTTTTTTTAAGTTATTTAAGTTACCTTTACTCATAAAAAAGGGAGGACATCATGGAAATTATAGGTATTGATGTCGGCTTTGGTTTCACAAAGGCATATAATGGCAAAAATCAGGTTATAATAAAATCAATTATAGGCGATGCTGCTGACATACAATTCCATTCATCCATTGGAGATAATTCTGCTGCTTCTAATCTGCATATAACCATAGATGATAAAAGTTATTTTCTAGGCGATTATGCTGAGCTCCAATCAAATATCCGTGATTACACCCTGGATCAGGACAAATTAATTTCTGATTTTGTTAAAATCCTTGCTGTTGCTGCTGCAGGCATATGCAGTAATGCAAAAGAACCTTTGCATGTCGTATCAGGTCTTCCTGTGGGATTTTTAAAAAGAGATACTAAAAAATTTAAAGATGTGCTTATTGGTAATCATGAAATAACTTTTCACAACAGAGGCCAACAAGATGTCACAAAAACCATTTCCATTGCAAAGGTTCATATAATACCCCAACCCATTGGAAGTGTATTTAATCTTATATTTAATGATTCAGGCAAAATTGTAAACAAAGAATTGTCCATGCAAAAGCTTGGAGTTATGGATATTGGGTTTAAGACCACGGATTTCAGTATATTTGATCACCTCCAGTATATTGAAAGAGGGTCATCAACATTAGATGTTGGAATTTCAAAATGTTTTACTATTATTGCAAACAAGCTTAAACAAGAAAGTAATATAAACCTTGAATTATACCGAATGTTTAGATTTATTGATTCCGGTGCAATCAAAATCAAAGGCAGAGAATATAATATTACCAACTTGAAAAAAAGGGTTTACAGCCATTTCTCATCAGCCATAACATCAGACTTAAACCGTTTATGGGCAGATGACTGGGATCTTGATTCCATTTTACTTTCCGGTGGAGGAAGCCTTGAACTTGTTGAATATCTGCTGCCTAATATAGAAGGTAATATTATACCCATTTCAAAATCCATTGATGCAAGATTAAACAATGTCTATGGATATTTAAAATTCGGCCGCTACAAATGGGGATATCAGACTACAAAATCAACTCCTCCTAAAAAAAAAACTGATATGACTCTCAGTGCAGAAGAGGAAGCTTTGGAATTGGAGGATCTTGAGGATTCAAAACCAGGCAAACCTTCAAAAGGACTCTCGTGGCTAAAGAAAAAACACGCGTAACCTATTAAAATTATAAACAATTCATAAGACACCATAAAATTGATTAAAAAAAGAATCAAAGCAATACTTCAAAATTTGAATTCAAAATCCATATCCATGGAAAAAGCAGAAAATTTATTAAGCAATCTTTATTTTGAAGATATAGACTATGCACATATAGATCATCATCGCGCCATTAGAAAAGGCTTTCCCGAAGTTATCTTTGGCCAGGGCAAAACAAGCATGCAGATTATTGGAATCATGGAAACAATGATGACCAGAGACAATATCATACTTGCAACACGAGTGGACAAAGATAAAGCAGTAAAAATTCAAAAAAAAATCAAAAATATTGAATATGATGAAGAAGCAAGACTCATTCAATTAAAGCAGAAAGAACCGGAAATAACAGGCAATGGTGAAATACTTGTTATATCAGCCGGCACTTCAGATATTCCTGTTGCCAAAGAAGCTTTGCTCACTGCAAAAGCCATGGGAAATAAAACAAAATCCATATACGATGTTGGTGTAGCAGGTATACACAGGCTCTTTGCCCATAAAGATATTATTGAGGCAGCAAGTGTTATTATTGCTGTTGCAGGAATGGAAGGCGCCCTTCCAAGTGTTATTGCAGGCATGGTCAAAGCGCCTGTTCTGGCAGTTCCCACAAGCATAGGTTATGGAACCAGTTTTAATGGACTTACAGCCCTGTTCGGTATGCTGAATTCATGCAGTTCCAATATCTCTGTTGTCAATATTGACAATGGGTTTGGCGCAGGTTACATGGCATCGGCAATCAACCATACATAATAAATAATTGTCCTGGTATATTAGGCATGATTATTAATTGGAAGCTTTATAGTAACAACTGATCCATGATCTGGCATCGGTTCAACTGATATCTCACCCTTATGATTTTCTACTATAATAAAATACGAGACTGAAAGCCCTAATCCAGTTCCTTTATCAGGATCTTTTGTTGTAAAAAAGGGATCAAAAACATGTTTTGCCGTATTATCATCCATGCCTATCCCATTATCTTTGATTTCAATAATTATACTATCCTGTTTTTTTACAAGTCTTATACAGAATTCAGGTTCTGGTAAATCAACACTATCATCTGTCTGGCAGGCTGCCTGATGGAACCTTTCAAATATGGCTTCAGCGCCATTTTTCAGTATATTAAAAACAACCTGCTGAATCATATTTGATTCACACAAAACTTCAGGTAAATCAGGGTCATAGTCACGAGTAATCAATATATTTTTAAAATTATATTTTTTCTTTAAATCATAATCATGGTGGGCAAGTTCAATGGTAGCATCAACCAGATCCGCCATATTATTCAATGTTTTAGCTCCTGTTTTTTCACGGACAAAAGCAAGCATATTGCGAACAATTTGTGCTGCATTACGTCCTGCCTTGTTTATATTTTCAAGCATATTCGGAATATTACGTTGCACCAGATAATCTTTTAATGATTCAATAGTAATTCCAGCTTTCTGAGCAGCCATGTTATTAGCAGGCAGATCCTTAAGTAATCTATTGTTAATAACCTGGGCATTCTGCATCATTCCGGCAAGGGGGTTATTTATTTCATGTGCCATGCCAGCTGCAAGCCCTCCCACTGATAACATTTTTTCAGAATGGACCATCAGTTCTTCTATTTTTACCTGTTCTGTCACATCATCTATTCTGACAACCGCACCTTGAATTGCTCCATCAACCAATGGATAAATAGTGAGATTTTCATAACAGAGTTTACCATTAATATGTCTTGGAATTTTAGTCTCTCCCGAGGCTTTTCTGTCTTCCATTGCCTGAATAATTTTCTCAATATATGGTTGTAAAAATGGAAAAACAGACTGGAGTTTCTCTCCTTTGGATTCAGAATATCTTCTACCTGCATAGGTTTCTGCTCTTGGGTTCATTCTTGTAATATTAAGTTCAGCATTCACCCCTATCAAAATCGACGGCATTGAATCAATAATATTATCAATATAATTTTTAGCATCTTTTAGTTTCCTGTGGAGCAGCATATTATTTAAACCATTGGTAATTTTCCTGCCCATTTCTTTGAAAAAATCCTGTTCTGCCGGTGTCCACGCGTGTTCTTGGCTACATTGTTGAATTCCGAACAGCCAGGTAATATCATCCTCACTATGGACAGGCATAATCATCATGGATTTGATTTTATATTCTCTTATAATATCTTCTCTCAAATTATCCATTGCTTTTTGATCAAAAACAATGAGCCCTCTATCTTCTGCAACCCTGATAAGCCTATCAATAGCATCTTTTCCCATATTGATCTGTTGTTCTTCAGCCATGGCTCCCGGCCATTCAGGCAATGTATATTCACTTAACAAATTAAAATGATTGGTAATAGAATTAAACTGACCTATCCATGCTCTGTCAGTTATAAATATTTTCTGCACCTCTATTAACGCATTATCAAGCATTTCCTGAATATTTTCTGCATTTATTATAATTTGATTAATACTATTTAAACTTGCTCTCTGGGCATCCAGCCTTTTCCGCTCGGTTATATCCCTTGCCGATGTCATAACAGCAGCGACTTCACCATTGAATGAAAATTCCGGGCGTAAAAGCCAATCAAACCAGAATCCACCGGGAGTATAGACTTCTGCTCTACAGCTTTTTTTTGTAATAAAGACCTGTTCAATCTTTTTTTCCCACTGCTCGTAAAATTCTGATGGAAAGCCAATTTCCCCATGGGTTTTCCCTATCATTTCTTCCGGTATTAAATCTAAAATCTTAATAGCTGGATTTACATAAAGATAGCGATAATGTCTATCAAATCGCATAACAATATCATCAGAATTTTGCACCAGGGCTCTGAAAGTTTCCTCATTCTTTTCAAGCTGATCAATGGCATATTTTCTATCAATTGCCATGGCTACCTGGTTTGAAATAGAGATAAAAAACTCCAGATCTCTCTTAGAAAAAATTTCAGGGTTATCATAACTTTGCATGACCATGGCACCAATAGCTTCATTGTCAACTATTAATGGAGCTCCTATCCATGCCTCACACAAGGTACCTGCAGCAGCATTATTTTTAAACCTCTCTGTTATTTCTTTCCTGCCAAGAAACAGCGGCAGCTTATTGACTATTACATCTTTTGTAAGAGAACCGATTTTAAATGATCTTGGTTCAAGCTCTCCGTTTCCATCACATTCGTCTTCACAATAGGGGAAATACAATAATTGTTTTTCCCTGTCCACAATGGAAATATAAAAATTTGGTAAAAAAATCAATTTTTTTAAGGACTCATGTATTGATTTATATAAATCCTTTAAATCTGCTGTTGTATTCACAGCACTTGATATTTCAAATGAAATCTGATTAATCTTTTCAGCATATCTTAATTCTTTGACTTCTTTTCTAAGCTTAGCCAATTCATGTTTATGATTTTTTTTAAACAAATTTTTATTCATAATATCTTATTCGTTATATTCTAAAGGTTATATGGTCTTTAAATAATTTTATTCAATTGGTGAAAATAAAACAATGAATTAGTATTTAATATACCAGACAAATGAACCTTATAAAACAAATAAATAACAGCAATTCTCGGTCAAAAATTATTTTAAAGATTAACAAGTGTAATATAGTCAAAATATTTACATACAATTTTGTTTTTTTGGTTATTATAGAAAAATAAAAGGAAGAAGTGAGGCTTGGATATGCACATTAAGGACAAAATCCCCTTTTTGTTCCTTGTTCATATATATTGACCGAGAATTGCTGAATAAATAAAATTAAGCTTGACATTCCTACAGATTAAGGTA
>CAZTEM010000125.1:0-6767 GCA_964612755.1 uncultured Desulfobacterales bacterium
TATGTAAATATTTTGACTATATTACACTTGTTAATCTTTAAAATAATTTTTGACCAAGAACTGGTGTGCGACAGACCTGTTAATTGACAATTCATTGTTTGTCAGTTATATACCATAGAAAAAGTAACATGGCAGAATACTTGCTGTCCAAGAGAATTAGATGGTTTGCATGGAAAAATTATATACATTATCTGTAATTATAATTACTAAAAATGAAGAGGACCGCATTGAAAAATGCCTCAGCTCTGTTAAGGATATTGCAGATGAAATTATAATAGTTGACAGTGGCAGTACTGATAAAACATTGGAAATTGCTGCAAAATATACAGATAATATATCCAGTACTGACTGGCCTGGATACGGCATCCAGAAACAACGGGCACTGGACAAGGCTGAATGCGAATGGGTATTATCCCTTGATGCAGATGAGGCTCTAACTCCCGAACTAAAACAGGAAATACATAACACCTTGAGCAATAATCCTTCTGAATCAGTATTCAGACTTCCCTGGGCAGTAATAATTTTTGGTAAACACCTTCGCTTTGGCAGAAGTGCAAGAAGCGTGAGAAGATTATTCAGGCGTAAAGGAGCAAAATTTACTAATGCCATGGTCCATGAAAAGATTCAGGTGGCAAATGCCAGGGTAAAAAAGCTCAAAGGAAAGCTTATCCACTATTCAATACGGGATTTTGAACATTATCTATACAAAAACCGGACTTATGCCTGGCTTGGTGCACAAAAAAGATATTCTGAAAAAAAACATGGGGGTGGTCTTTTAGGTGCAAGTTTTAGAGCTGTATGGGTTTTTTTTGTATCTTATATTATAAAAGGCGGATTCCTTGATGGAGGAGTTGGCTTTCTGGTTTCAGCAATGTACAGTCAATCGGCATTTAATAAATATGCTGGATTGTGGACATTACAGCGTATGGAAAGACTCAATAAAAAAAGATGAAAAAGTACCTGCTCTATGTGTCTCAATTATATTCGTTTTCCATTGCAAAGCCCCTTAATGATTTTATTATTGGCAATGGGGATAAGGCTGCATGGTTTATAGCAAAACCAGAATATAAAAAATATCTGCACAAAAACGCAAAAGTCCTGCATACAATATGGGATGTCATTGAGTATAACCCCTGCGCAGTATTTGTTGCCAGCAATACTGTTCCTGATTTCTTTCCCGGGATTAAGGTTCAGCTCTTTCATGGATTTAATGCTCAAAAAAGAAATTCTGCCATTGGACATTTTAGGATCCGCGGGTTTTTTGATCTTTATTGCACCCAGGGACCGTCCACAACACTTCCTTTTTTAGAGCTTGAAAAAAAACATGGGTTTTTTAAAGTCATTGAAACAGGATGGCCAAAAATGGATCCCCTTTTTTCTGAAAAAACAGAGCAGGAAAATAAACGACCAATAATTCTTTTTACCTCGACATTCACTCCATCCTTAAGTGCAGCCTATAGGATCCATGATATTTTATCTGACTTAATCAACAAAAACACCTGGGACTGGAGAATAACATTGCACCCTAAAATGGCACCTGGCATTGTTGCCAAATATAAAAAACTTCAACAAAAAAATTGTAAATTTATTGAAACTGACAATACAATACCTCTTTTAAAAAAAGCAGATGTCATGCTTTCAGATACAAGTTCCATTATATCTGAATTTCTACTCCAGGAAAAACCTGTTGTCACTTTTAAGAACAGGAGACCTGGTAACCATTTGATTAATATTCAAGATCAGGCAGATATTGAAAAATCAATTAAAAAAGCCTTGGAAAAACCAGACGATCTCATGGACTCCATTAAAAAATATATAGATTTAATACATCCGTATAAGGATGGGAAATCCAGTGAAAGAGTTGTGAATGCCAGCAATATTTTTATTGATAATTATTATAAAAAACTGAAAAACAAACCTCTTAATCTCACTAGACGATTAAAGATGAGATTAAAATATCATTATTACAGATTATAAAGATCAAGGAGACAAATATGCCACGCCAATATTTCATTCCATCAAACACTCCAAACCCATTTAAACAATTTAAATATATGGTTATTGATGGAAAACGCAGGGTTCCTAAAGCTCCAAAGGCAATCCAGATTCAAACCATATCAGGATGTAATGGAGATTGTGTTTTCTGCCCCAATAAAAAAACTAAAATTTCCATACCTTATAAAAAATATATGGAAGATGACCTTTTTTATTCCATAATTGATCAATGTATTGACCTTGGAATACGCAGGATCTCGCCATACCTTATGAATGAACCACTCATGGATAAAAACTTACCCCAGCGTATTAAATATATTTCAAAACATAAAAAATTCAAACAATACACCAAGATTAATTCCAATGGTTCCCTATTGACCGAATCAATGGCAAGGGGTTTACTGGATTCAGGTCTTGATAAGCTTCATATTTCTGTTCAGGGCATTGACCCTGATATATATTTCAACCTCATGAAACTGGATTTTAACAATGCTGTGAAAAACATTGAAAGAGCTATGGAAATAAAAACAAAAGGCAATTACTCCACAAAAATCTGTGTTGTAATGCTGGACACATCTGAAATACATCCATACCTTGATGACATAAGAGCTTTCTGGGATAAAAGAGGGGTTACAATTCATCTGAACCAGATGGAAAACAGAGGTACACATGATAAAATAACAACCAATAAAATATCTGCTAATAAACTTTCTTCATTCAGGTGGTGCAATAGATTATTCAGACAGGCATATGTTCTATATGATGGCAGGCTGGTTCAATGTTGTGCTGACTGGGAACAGACAAAAATCATGGGTGATCTTTCAAAGGATTCTCTCAAGGATATATGGAATGGGAAAGGTTATATTGACTATCGCCAAAAATTTCTCGATGGAGACCTTAAGGGCTCAATTTGCAGGACATGCATGAAGGACCCAAAAAAAACTACTTAAGCTTTTTTAACAATTCATTCATTACATGGTCGGGTGTTATTTTATCCATGCATATTGGGTCATTACATTTTTTTCTATTGCAGGGTACACATTTAAGCTTTAGCTGAATAACACTCCCCTGAAAAGGACCTGTCCTGCCTGGATTAGAAGGACCAAAAAGAGCAATAAGATTTGTTCCCAATGCAACAGACAAATGCATTGGACCCGTGTCACAGCTTACAACACATTTTGCATTGGCAATAATATTGGAAAGCTCCTGTAAAGAGGTTTTCCCGCATAAATTTTCTATTGTACAATTTGCTTTTGATTGAATAATATCAGCGCATTGTCTATCTGACGCACCACCTGTGATTACAGATTTTAAATCGGTTTTATTTTCTATCATATCAGCAAGTTCTGCAAAATATTCAGGTTTCCACCTGTTAGCAGGTTTGGTAGCACCTATATTTAATACAATATATCCCGGGTCAATATTAAACCCGGATTTTACAGGATGTTTTACCCAGGGTATTTCCCATGAAATTTTATCAGATGGTATCTTAAGGTAGTCTGCAAACTCAATGTATTGGAGTAACATATGAGATTCAGGATCACCAGGGTTTATTCTCTCAAAAGGGAATAACCAGGACAATTCTTTGCATCTTTTTTTATCAAACCCTATTTTCCGATCTGATTTTGCAACCATGCAAAAAAAACCTGATTTTAGCAATCTTTGTAAATCAAGAACAATATCATATTGAGTTTGCCTGATTTGTTTTATTGTTCCATATAAAGATGACATCAAATTTTTTTTATCAAACAATATTACCCTGTCAACATATTGATGGTCACGAATAAGCGGAAAACTCAGAGGAGCAACAAGCCAATGAATTTCAGCCTTTAAATGCTTTTTCAAACTAATGGCTAAGGGAAGCGTATTAATAACATCTCCCAGGGCTCCAAGTTTTATTATAAGTATTTTCATTAATTTTAAGACAACTCAAGCATTAATAATTCATGGGGTAAATCATACTTTTTTACAGATCTTTGCCATCGGTTTTTATATTTTTTTATGAGTTCTTTTTGGGTGCCTGAAAAATAGCAGGCTTTATCAAAATCTATAATAAAAGGTCTATCCATATTATCCATAACAATATTACCTGGATGAAGATCTCTGTGAAAAATTGAGTTTAAAATCAATAAATTTATATTTTTGCAAATTGCAGGTAATAAACCAATTGCTTTTTTCTTTTCTTTTAAACACAATTCAATGAAATTCTGTGCCCCTTTAATCTTTTTCAGCACAAGCCAGGTCTGATAAAAAATCTTTCCTTTATTTGCAAAAGCAATTGGTTCAGGAACATTTACACCTGCTTTTTCAGCCTTAAGAAGAAAATCAAACTCAAGTTCGCTCCTGCTCTTTTTTGCAAAAAAATACCTGTCTTTATTAAAATAAGATACAAGCCCGCCCCGAAAATATTTTTTAATCACCAGATGACCTAAATCAGGGATATTCACCTCAATAACAGGCTTTCTTCCTGTGAGTATTGTGCCTGACTTTTTATCAATTTGTTTATTAAAAATATCAATAAGGGTATTAAGAGTGTATGAATTTAATTCACAATTATGTCCAAATTTATATAATTTATGTGCTGTATAAAGCATTTTATAAAAATAAGGCTTTAATTATTATTGTTTTTTAAATATTGTTCAATTTTTTGAATATCTTCCGGTATATCAACGCCAGGAGCATCATATTGAGTAATAGAGACTTTGATTTTAAATCCATATTCCAATATTCTCAATTGCTCAAGTTTTTCAATATTTTCATATTCTCCTGATTCAAATTCTGAAATCTTATCAAGAAAACTTTTTTTATAGGCATAGAATCCAAGATGCTTATAATATTCCGGCAATGAGCCATTGTCTCTTGGATAAGGGATCTGTGCCCTTGAAAAATAAATTGCAAAATTATTTTTATCAAATATTATTTTTACATCTTTTGGGTTGGTAATTTCATTTTTATTTTTTATTTTACAGGCAATTGTTGCCATTTGAATCTCAGTATCCCTGGCAAAAGGGGCTATTAATTCATCTATAATTTTAAAATTAAAAACAGGCTGGTCTCCCTGGACATTGATAATAATTTCATCGGATCTTATTTTAAGAATATTTGCTGCCTGGGCAACTCTGTCTGTACCTGATCTTAAGTCAGATACAGTCATCACAGATTCTCCGTTAAAACCTTTTACAATATCAAAAATTTGCTGATCATCAGTTGCAACAACAACCCTTGAAATATTATTTGATTTGGCAGCCTGTTCATAGACCCGCTGGATCATTGATTTTCCTGCAATAAGGGCAAGGGGTTTCCCCTTAAATCGTTTAGATCCCAACCTTGATGGTATGATTATGATTGCCATAGATATCTCAGTTTAACTAAAAAATTGCATAATAAATAATAATATAGGTTATAATAACACTCAGGATATTCCAATGGGAATTATTTTGAAAAAAAAGTTTCCACCTGAAAAAAAAAAGTGTTTTTAAGTCACAATTTTTCATGGAAGGCAAAAATCTATTAACCTTTGCACAGTAATTTATATAATCATCTTTAAATATACCTTCCAATGTTTTTTCTTCTCTTTTAACTCTATTAACCATATAAAAATAATAAAAAAGAGTATAAAATACCATAAGAAGTATATTCCCGGTCAATATCACACCACCCAGAATAATAAAATATCTGCCAAGATACATGGGATTTCTAGTTATGGCATACAGCCCGCGGATTGCTATTGTTTTTTGTTTATCCAGGGATGAAAAGCACCATACCTGAATCAATTCTCCAAAAAATGAGATACCCATACCATAAAAAAAATATTCTTTTTTAATATGAAGGATTACAAATACAATAAGAATTAGGGCAATTGGTATTCTTAATTTAACCAGGATTTTCCGTGCTTTTTTATTATTAAATATACTATGGATTAATTGTAACGGGTTTCTCATGGTTTGATACTTCTCCCTACTTGTTTCTTGTTTTTATTCTTTATAAAATTATGCACCATATATCCTTTGAGAAACCATATTTTCCGATTCTTATTTAATGTTTTAAGTTTATCTTTTCTTAATCTGCCAAGTGTTTCCGGGCTCATCTTTACCCAGTATTTATAGACTCCTGAAAAATCAATTGATTTTAAAAATTTTTTAAAGAAACTGCCTGGAATAAAATTTAAATTTATATAGGATTGAAAGTCAATAATATAAGGTTTCCCCTGTTCCGAGATTATTACATTTGATCCTGTCCTGAGATCTAGATGTACAATACCCAGAGAGTGCATTTCCTTAACCGTTCTTTCAAGATCAGGAAAAAAATCCTGTTTATTAGTTTTATTATTTTGTCTGGAATATGAACTCAAATCCTGACCTTTAATATATTGATAACTCAATGAACATTTACCAACTCGAATAATTGCATTACAAGTCCCCTGACAGGAAGCAAGTTTCTTTAAAGCTTTATATTCCCGTGAAATAAGGAACCTGCCAATGGTGGTTCTAATGAGTACAGGATGATGGGCAAATGTTTTTACAACAAACAACTTATCTTTATAATCATGAAGATAAACATCACTATTTCCCCATTTGCCTTTTTGAATTATTTTCATTTATATCTAAACTCTTAGTCACTAATATTTGTTTTAAGGATAAAGCTTTATATTATTAAATCAATATAGTGTCAATATTAGAAATTATAACTTATATGATCAACCCATATAAATATTTAAAGGGGGACTTAATCAATTTGCCAAACCAATTCGTGGTATGTTATATGAAAACAAA
>CAZTEM010000126.1:0-6602 GCA_964612755.1 uncultured Desulfobacterales bacterium
CATCGGCTTAAAAGGGAATTCCGTGTAATTCGGAAACGGGCCCGCCGCTGTAATCAAGGACAAATGCTGCATATATGCCACTGTTAAGATAAGAATACAATGGGAAGGCGCAGCAGGAGGATGATCTGAAAGTCAGAAGACCTGCCTGATAAAAGACAAAAGCTTTGCGTGGCAATACAGGCTTTTCATAGGAGAGCTATTCGGATAACAGGGACATCCCGGATCGTAGATTTTTTACGGTACCGGGTTTTTTTGTCTGGGTAATCCTGCATAAAAGGTAAGCACTGCCTCAGCAAGCATAATTTTTTTAAGATGTATAAAAGGAGAAACTATGAGAGGCAGAGGTTTGATCGTTTTTGTTTTTAGTCTGATACTTTTTAACAATGGTATTTTAAGTGCAGGAGAGTTTAACCCGGTTTATACTGATGAAATTATTGTCACCGCATCCAGATCAGAGCAAAATATTGATTTGGCTCCGTCAGCATCAAGCATTATTACCAGTGAAGAAATCAAAAAATTTAATATACAGACCCTTGATGAAGCATTAAGGTTTGAAACCAATGTTTACCATCGTAATGGTATGGGAATCCTGTCAACTTCCAAGCCTGTAAATTTAAGGGGTATTCCGGGAGGAAGAAGAACCCTGGTCATGCTTAATGGTATTCCTTTAAATAATGGATTTAATGGCAATGTGGAATGGAATAATATTTCCATGGATAATGTGGAACGTATAGAAATTACACGGGGAAGCGGATCATCACTATATGGTGGGAATGCCATGGGTGGAGTGATAAATATTATCACAAAAGATGCTGAAAAATTCCATGGCGGGGTTAATTTGGGGTATGGGGATAATAGCACTTATAAAATGGGAACCTTTATCACAAACAAAAAAGATCGTTTCAGCTTTATGGTGGGTGCTGAAACCCAGAAAACAGACGGATACCCAACTTATTTACGCCACAGACCAGTGAAAAATGGCAGTGGTACATTAACCGGAGGATGGCTCAGCCCTTCAAATACAGGAAGAAATTATTGGGTAATTGGTGACAGGGGTGATCTTTCTGCAGATAATCAAAATATTAACCTTATGGCAGCATATGATACAAGTGACACAGGAAAATTGAGTTTTAATATCCAATGGGGAGCTCATAATTCTGAATATGGCAAACCCCATACTTATATTAAAGATGCCAATGGTAACCCTGTCTGGCAAGGTAATATTTATGCGGGACCTGGAAAATATCTCAAGGTTAAATATTCAAATTTCCTCTATGGAAGTAGAAAACTAGAGCAGAAATCCATTATGCCGTCTTTATCCTATGAAGATAAATTTGAAAATATTGATTTTAAGGGCACCATTTCCTTTAACAACTGGACAAGGCAATTTGGAGAAGAAAATGCTTCGGGAAATGATACCTATGACAATGCGCCTGGAACACTTTTTGATGCTGATTTGCATAACATGATTGGTGATTTTCAGGTAGGTATGGATGTCTTATCAACTCATTATCTGACTTTAGGCACATATTATCGAAACGATGATTATACACGGGATACTTATGATCTGAAATATTTCAGGGATTTAAAATCAAAACAAAAACATAAATTTATCATAAGAGGTAAAGAGACCCTGTATGCATTGTATTTACAGGATCAATGGAAAATTAATGACTCACTTACCCTTTATTCAGGTCTTAGATGGGATACCTGGGAAGCCCATGATGGAAAATCCGGAAAAATAAACTCTGTTATTGATGTTGAGGATTATAAAGAAAGCCATCTTAGTCCAAAACTTGCAATGGTGTGGCAGGCAGGTAATGATACCTATCTTAGAGCATCTATTGCCAATTCATTCAGAGGCCCCACCATAGGTGAATTGTTTTATCTGCCCAGTTCAAAATATAAGGCAAACCCTGACTTAAGACCTGAAACCATGTGGAATTATGAAATAGGTGCAGATCAATATTTTATGAATCGTAAATTAAAAGTCTCAGGAGCTGTTTATCAAAGTAAAATAAAAGATATGATCTCCAGAAGAAAGGTCAATGGCATCAGGTTTTATGATAATTTTTCCGCAGCCAGGGTTATGGGTATGGAAACAGCATTATCTTTTGATGCTGCAGACTGGATCAGGCTATGGGGAAATATTGCCTATAATAATACACGTATTACAGAAGATAAAACTTCTCCTGAAGTTAAGGGAAATTGGCTCCCAGGTGTACCAAATGTTATTGGTAATATTGGTTGTGACTTTTCTTTCTCAAAATTTAAGTTGGGCTTTGGCGGCAATTATCTTGGAAGAGAATATACACGAAGTGATAATTCAGATGCAGATGATCTAAGGGGTGGATATGCAAAAAGGTGGCTGTGGAATATGAAGATTTCTTATTCACCTTTAAAATGGATGGAAACTTCAATTTCCGTGGATAATATATTTAATACACAGGATTATGAATGGGTTTATATGGAACGCGGAAGATTTATAATGGCTGAAGTTAAAATAACATGGTAAAAAGCAGATTAATTTTTTTTGTAATACCTTTAATACTTTGCTCATTGCATGATCCCTTATATTCCATGTCATTTGACCAGTTACCTGTTTATTATCTTAACCTGGTCAATGAAGAACAATATATTTACCGCTCAGATATTAAAGGGCTGAATTGGCATGAAATCAGGAAGCTCAGGGAATTAAATAAAACATCGGGAAAAAGGGTAAAATTTTTTGAATTGATAAGGTTTAAAACTAACAAACCCGGATCAAAATCATATGATGAAATCAGGGCTTTTGTAAGAGATCCCAATGGAACAATTTTAAAATTCAACTCTGAGTTAAAAAAAGAATATTTAATAAAAACACCAGAGGATGAGAACCTGATAGGTAGATATCTTATAGGTGCCAATGTGTCTTCAGGTCATTATGATTTAGACGGTGACGGGTCGGAAGAATCCATTATGGCTTGTGCTAAATACATTACAACGCATTATAAAAACGGCGGGACTCCCGGGACCAAATCTGTTGTCTTTTTTGATAATAATGATCTTATGCCTTTGGAAATAGGACCAGTTGTTAATACAGCTATCTCAAAATTCAGTGGTGGAAGCCATAGACCCCATCGTTATTATGAATTAATGGTCAAGTACATGGGGGAGCCTCTGGCAGGGGCAATGGTAGAGGTTATTGCCATGGATAGTAAATGGCATAAGATTTTTATTACTGATAAGTATGGTAAATTTAAAATTATGCCGCCTGATGATAGATCTATAGCTAAAGAGTGGCAGAAATATTTGTATACCACCTGTTTTAATGACCATCAAACAAAAAAATTTTATATCTCAACCCTGTCAATAATTGTTTATAAAAATCGACCTGAATGGCGTTCTAAAACAATGGGTTATACTCTCTGGACGATTTTTGGAACAGGGCTTTTTCTTGTGCTGATTGTTATGCTTGTGCAGCGCAAAAAAATATTGAATCGCAAAACCATGGTTGTGTTTGAAAATAATAAAATTAACAGGGATAAAAGATGAAGATTTCAGGTATTAGATGGACCATTCTGACAATTTCATTTTTTGTATTGCTTTTTGGTGCATATCTGAATTTGTATTTTGGATATTTTCTTCCAAGTTTTTCATGTTGTTATGTGAATTCAAGAGCAGGAACATGTTTTATGCTTACCCTGCAGCAGACTCTTGGCGTTCTCACCTTAGACAGTATGCTTGTTTTTTTAGAGAGATTCTTTTATTTTTCCATTTTAGTGATCATCCTTGGTCGTGCATGGTGCGGATGGATCTGTCCTTTAGGCTTTTTTCAGGAAATACTTGATTTTTTCAGAAGAATTTCTGGTATTGGGTATATCAGATTTTCCGATAAATTAAAAAAGAGCCTGGGCTGGATTAAATGGCTGCTGTTTTTTATTGCATCTCTTTTGCCGTTATGGGTTGCATGCCCGGTATTCTGCCCCATTGTTGCCCTGGATCTTCGTATCCCCTATTGCCAATTATGCCCCGGTAAATACATCCTTCCTCTTCTGGCAGGAAATCCCAACAGAGTTGCAGTTAATTTCAGCAGTATTACTCATATGGTCATGTCCACACTTGGTTTATTGATCTCAAGTTCTGTTATTGTCGGGGCATTTATAAAAAGAAGATTCTGGTGTCATTTTTGCCCCCTGGGGCTGATTTTGTCTTTTTATAGAAGGCTTGGTTTTTTAAAATTAAAAAAAAATGATGCAAAATGTACAAAATGTGAAATCTGTTACAATGTATGCCCAGTTGAGATTAAACAGGTATTTCAATCCCGGGGCAGAAAAGATGTTACCTTTTCTGAATGTACATTATGCCTTAAATGCGTTGAGCATTGCCCGGAACCAGGTGCATTAAAGGCAAGCTATCTTGGGAAAACCATATATAAATCTTCAGGGTTAAAAACATTGGAAAAACAAAATAGCCTGATAATGGATAAGTAAAATGAGTATAGAAGAAAAAAGAAAATTAAGGTTTGTACAAAGCATTATAAAACGAGCAATTTTAGAATTTGACCAATTGCACGATATTCTTTTTACTTTACCTGGCATGGAATATTTCTGTCATATATTGGAATCTGTTTTTGTGAACAATAAGCCTGAAGATGTTTTGGCAGGCAAGGGAAAAATTAACCCTGTAATAGGTGTATATTGCATGGTGGTACCAGAAGAGCTTATTTATGCTGCAGGTGCCATTCCCATTCGATTATGCTCTGGTTATTTTGAAGCAGCAAGATTGGGTGAAGATATGATTCCAAGGGACGGATGCCCTTTGATTAAATCATCCATGGGTTTTTCCATGCAAAAGGGAATATCAGTTTTTGATTTGTGTGATGTGGTTATTATCCCCACAACCTGTGATGCCAAACGTAAATTCGGAGAAGAATTGTCAGAGTTTAAAGAGGTATGGATGCTGGAAACACCCCATGGGAAAGATACGCAATCTTCCAGAACTGCCTGGGTAGACCAGGTTTACGCATTGAAAAATAAACTTGAAGCATTTATGGGTGAAAAAGGTATAAAAATAAAAATAAACAGGAAGAATCTGGGTAAAGCCATACAAGATCATGCTCTGGCACAGCGTGAAATACGAAGATTACTGGATTTCAGGAAAAGATCAATTCCTGTGATATGGGGAATTCAGGCAGCAATTGTTATGAATTCTTTTGCCTATGCTCCTGTTTCCGACTGGACAAGGGCTCTGGTGAAATTAAATAATAATCTGGATGAAAATTTAAACAAAGGTAATAATATTTGTTCTAAAAATCGTCCCAGAATTTTTATAATTGGAAGCCCGATAATTTTTCCGAATTTGAAAATACCTTTATTAATAGAGGAAATGGGAGGAATTGCAGTTCTTGATGAATCCTGTACAGGCGATCGATATCTGTATAACCCTGTTAATAATAGTGAGAAGACTATAAGAAATCAAATTGAATCCATTGCTGCACGTTATCTTGCACCTTGTGTATGTCCGTCCTTTTCTCCAAACCATGACCGTTTGACATTAATTAAAAGAATGGTTTCGGAATTTAATGTGGATGGAGTCTTGTATCATGTGCTTAAGGGATGTGTTGTATATGATTTTGAAGTGCGCCGTGTGGAAAAGAGCCTGGCAAAAGAGAAAATTCCCATGTTAAGGGTGGAAACAGATTATAATCCTGAAGATATAGAACAGATCAGAACCAGAATAGAGGCATTTATGGAAATATTAAAAACAAAAAAGACAAAAAAAGTATTGGAGCATTCATGAAAGAATATTTTGTGGGGATTGATGCCGGATCAACCTATGTTAAAACAGCATTTTTAGATGATCAGGATAAGCTTGCAGGGTATAAACGCGCTTCCACCGGAATAAATCCTGATAAAGTATCAAGGGAAATGATCAATACCATAACTTTTGAAAACAATATCAACCCTGATCAGATCAAAACCATAGTTGCAACAGGGTATAGCAGGCGAAATATAGAATCTGCCCAGAGCTCCATAACAGAAATTAATGCCCATGCAAGAGGAGCTGTGTGGTCAGCTCCGGAGGGCATTGATATCCATACTATTATCGATATAGGAGGACAGGACAGCAAAGTAATTATCCTGGATAAAAATCAGGAAATATCTAATTTTGCAATGAATGATAAATGTGCTGCAGGTACTGGTCGTTTTTTAGAATCCCTTGCCCGGGTGCTTGAACTGGATATTACACAACTTGGACCATTATCTAAAGAATCTGATATGCCTCTGGATATAAACAGCACTTGTGTTGTTTTTGCAGAATCAGAAGTAATATCTCTGGTTGCCAGAAAAAAACAAAGTAAAGATATTGTGGCAGGAATTCATCGTTCCCTTGCCAGGAGAATTTCAGGCATGGCTAAAAAAGCAGTCCTTCACCCTGAGATATTATTAACCGGTGGTGGAGGACTGAACCAGGGCATTCAAGACGCCCTGGAAGAAGAATTGTTTTCAGATGTCCATGTTCCTGAGCATCCTCAGCTTAATGGTGCCATAGGTGCTGCTTTAATCGGGAGGTCTCAGATGGAATAGTTTATAAAATATGGGATAATTGGCAAAGGTTTG
>CAZTEM010000127.1:0-6491 GCA_964612755.1 uncultured Desulfobacterales bacterium
GCGATTGAAATAGTACATGTCAACAAGATAGTAAGTATTGAAAGTTGGACTTGCACCTTGGCTGAGTACCATTCAATGGATGCCCCTCCATTTTCCATGATAATTAACTATTCTTTATTGTTTTCCATAAAGCTTTTCACCATCATTTTGCCAAGTTCTTCAGATCTTTTTGTTGCAGATTCAATGGCATTAATCATGGTGGTTCTGAGCCCTCCCTGTTCCAGGGTATGAATCCCTGCTATGGCTGTGCCACCGGGAGATGCGACTCTGTCCTTGAGTTGCCCGGGATGTTCTTTTGATTCAAGTAAAAGTTTTGCTGCCCCAAGTACGGTCTGGGTTGACAAAAACAAAGAATCCTTTCTTGAAAGTCCCATTTTAACTCCGGCATCTGCCATGGCGTCAACAATAGTAAAAATATATGCAGGACCGCTTCCACTCAAGCCTGTAAAAGCGTCCATAAGAGTATTTTCCTGTATAAAGACAGTTCTTCCCACAGAATTAAAAATAGCTTTGGCAAGTTCTATATCATTTTCTGTGGCATATTCGCCTGCTGCGATTGCAGTTGCACTCTCTTTTACAAAAGCACAGATATTGGGCATAACACGGATCAGGCGAAGCTCCTGGCTGAGACCTGAAGCTATTGCTGCAAGGGGAACGCCTGCTGCAATGGAAATAATCAACTTGGATGTATCAAGGGCTGAAGCAGTCTCTTTTAATACATTGCCCAGAATTTGCGGCTTGGTAGCATAAATCACTATTTCAGCCTTTTTTGCAACTTCAATATTATCTGTGGTTATTTGAACTTTATATTTTGCTTTAATATCCTGTAATTGATCTTCGGCAATATCAGAACAAATAATATTTTCAGGTTTTGCTGCTTTGGAGAGGACCAAACCGCTGATCAAAGCTTCTCCCATATTCCCACTTCCTATAAATCCTATTAGTTTTTCTTTTAGCACCTTAAATACTCCTGAATTTCTATTATTAGTTATAAAAAATTCATACTACGCTTTTATATTTTGTGCAGTCAAGACAAATTATCAATTGACCTTATCTTCACTCAATTTTCTTGCCTGCTTTTTCTTCAATTTTTTTGACAATCCATTGTAAAACCAATGTTTTATTGAGTTTCCCCAGATCTTTTTTTATTAATTTAAGATCCAGCTCTGCCCTTGCCATGGTTTCATGACCGCCTGCAGAACCGTATTTTGCAAAGGCTTCTTTTGCTGTTTTACCTGCACCTTTTCTTAATCCGTCATTTCTTATTACTAGTATTAATTTTTTTTCATAGACTCCTGAAATAATACTCCAGTTCACCTTGGCAATGGTTAGAAAAAAGTCTGCCACCATTACAAGCTCGTCAGGTTTTAAAATATTTCCTGCATGGAAGAACACACGATTATGCAAAATGGTTCTGTGTTTTATGGCATATCCTAAAAAATCAAGATCTTCCTGGGTTAATAATGCTCTTTCAACCTTTATTACAATATTATTATCTGCATATTGATAAAGAAACTGGAATGCTTTTATGTCTTTAATGCTTGCCTGTCTTGTAAAATCAGAAGTGTCTGTTTTTATGCCCAGCATTAATGCTGCTGCAAGTTTTGGAGAAGGTTTAATTTTTTTTGCTCTAAGGTATTCTGTCATAATTGTTGCACAGGCACCATATTCAGGCCGGATATCTGCAAAATCAGCGTTATCATCTGATAAAGGGTGATGATCAATAATTGCATTATAGGTAAACTCGGAAAAACGTGAGTTATGATCCGGCTGGGAGTCCACAATTACAAATGTATTAAAATCTTCCTTTTTAATATTATCAAGCTCAACCAGGTCAGAGGATGTGTATTCAATCATGGCAAGATTGTCAGGCCTGCTGATCTTGTTAAAATATGCTATTGTTACCTCATGCACTTTTCTCCACAAAAGTCTTTTTACAGCCATGCCGCTGCCAATGGAATCAGGGTCAGCATTGATTATTATCAAAACTTTTGAAGAACTTGTAAAAATGCTTAAAAATTTGTTTACCTTTTCTTTATTATTCATATCTGCCTTTTTTGTATGCGGTTCTTGCTGAAAAAAAGTGTTAAAATAATAAAACCATATCCAATCACGGAAAAGATTGCAAACCAACCATAAAAAATGCCAAGAGGTGCAAGTACAATTGCTGTAAGCCAATGCATAAAAATAAGAGTTGGAGAATGGAGCCTTATGGGAAAATCCCGAAATCTGCATATCACTGACAAGCCGCAGAGATTCCAACCATACAAAGATGCAAACACATGCACATGAAGCAGCCATTTTATTTTTTCAGGGTCATATCCTTCAGACATCTGGAAAAAAATATATGCGATACCAGTAACAGCTGTAAAAATTAAAAACACAATTCCGGAAGTTAGAAATAATTTTTCCTGGATATTATCAGCAAATTTATAATAAAGAAAAAACACGGTGGTAACAGCAAAAAAAAGAATAAAAGTTACAAAAATCTGGGGAATGAATTTCTCAAATAAAATAAATATGAAAAAAATAATTACTCCAAGGGTTATTGCCCAGAAACAAATCTCCATAAGAATTTTTATTAAAGAGCTTTCAATCTTATTAAGCATTGCAAAGACCAAAGAAAGCGTAATCAATGATAAAGGAAAGGAAAAACCTAAGAAAAACGTATTCAGGGTCAATTTTTCCATGGTTACAAATTTGAAATATTCATTGTTTAAAATAACAAAACTTGCAATCACAAGCCCTGTTGAAAGGCATAAAAGTGCTGCCTGGTGAAATTTTTCCGATACAGGCTCTGTTTTTTTTAAAAAACCGTATGGGACATATGAAAACCTTGCAATTCTGATCTTCTCCACAATAATATACATGAAAATTGAAATAAATATTGTAATCAGATAAATTTTTAAAAAAGCTGCAAATGCATAGATTAAAGAACATGCAAAAAACACCAATACTTTTTTTGAAATTTTTATATTTCCTTCTGTATAATATAAAAGGATAGTTCCACCGGAGCAGAGATTAAAAAGAAAAATATGAAGCCTTTCAAAACTTAAATTTTCAATGGGAAAATAAATCTGGATAAATCCAAATGCAAGTGCTGTTATCATCAAAATAGAAAAAAGAATTCTTAAATTTTTACCCATTATTATTTATCCTGTATTGGTATATAATATTACCTGCCAAGCATATGTTTTAAAGCGTCTAAAAGGTTCTCATGCCTGAATACAAATCCTGTGTTTGTCAATTTTTCAGGGATTACCCGTGCGCTTGAAAGAAGAGTTTCCCTGCCCATTTCTCCCCATATGAGCGATACAAGGAATTTCGGCATTTTAAAATATACCTTTTTCTTAAACACCCTTGCAAGGGTTTGTGAAAATTCCCTGTTTGTAACAGGGTTTGGTGCTGTTAAATTAACAGACCCTTTTATTTTGTCATTATCCAAGATGTGCACTATACCTGATATTGCATCTTCCAAACTAATCCAGCTCATATATTGTCTGCCATGGGATAAAACCACTCCCAGCCCGAGTCTGAAGGGAAGAGCCATTTTGGAAAGGGCTCCGCCTGCAGGCGTAAGCACCACACCTGTCCTGAGATGTACTATTCTTATGCCTGGTTTTTCAGCATCACAAGCTGCCTTTTCCCATCTATTGCAAACCTCTGATATAAAACAATCTCCTTGTGAGTTGTCTTCATTTAATATTTCTTCATCCCTGGTGCCATAAAAACCTATGGCAGAAGAAGAAATAAAAACTTTTGGCGCAGGATCAAGGTTTTTTATTTTATTGGCAAGCAATCGTGTGGGTATAACCCTTGAATCAATGATCTTTTTCTTTTGTTTTTTTGTCCATGGACCTTTAGAAATATCAACACCGTTAAAATTAATAACAGCATGAATTTTTCCTGTGTTTTCATAATTAAGATCAAGCACGCCTTTATAAGGGTCCCAGAAAATCTCATCCTCCAAAAGATTTTCTTTTTTTCTTACAAGGCGCAGAACTTTATGCCCCATGGTCTGTAAAAGAGGAACAAGTGCGCTGCCTATGGTCCCGCTGGCACCGGAAATAAGGATTGTTTTTGTTTTTGACCCGTTGATATTATGTTCAAGATCATATTTAAGAATTCTATGTCTGTAATCAAACATGCGCTTAAATTCTTTTTTTGCAAATTTGTAAAAAGGATAGCTTAATATGCCAAAAGGTAATTTAAACTCAATATGATCTTCCATTATAAACCTGTTATTGCCATCAGGTATGAATTTATGGGTATGCACCCATTTTGTAAAGGGTCCCCTGATTTGACGATCTTTAAAAAATCTGTTTTTTTCATATCCCACATGTTCTGATTCCCAGATCATGGGGATCGTGAATATTTTGATTTTAAATTTTACTTTTACTCCCTTTTTAATGCCCGTGCCTGTTTTTGATATCATTTTCAAGGGTGCCCAGGGAGGGGTCAGTCTTGCTATGGCGCCCGTATTTGCATGCCATGCAAAGGCTTTTTCCAAGGAAGACCGGATAATGGTTTTTTTTATATATTGGGTTTTATTCATATATCTCTGCTTAAAAATATTAATAATTAATAATTTAAGTCTGCACCCTTTATACCATAAATATTATGTTTAAGAAAAAACTGATTTTAAAAAAACTTTAAATTAAAGGTACACTCTTTGCAGTTTCTATAGTAGAAGTAAATAGTTTTAAACTATAAAATATTTTTAAATTAATAATAATGATTAATTTTTTGGAGGCATAAATCAATGTATAAACCTTTTGAAATAGCAGATAAAATTTACTCAGTTGGGTGTCGTGACTGGGATATCAGAGACTTCCACGGTTATTCAACCTATGAAGGCACAACCTATAATTCCTTTTTAGTACTTGGTGAAAAAAATGTACTGATTGATACTGTAAAAGAGAAATTTGCCGATGAATTTCTTACCAATATCAGCAGGATAATTGATCCAAAAGATATTGATATTGTTATCAGCAACCATACGGAAATGGATCACACAGGCTGTCTCACCAAAATAATGGATTTAATTGGAAAGGATAAACCCATATATTGCTCAAAAATGGGAGCAAAAAACATTAAAAGCCATTTTAAAAGGGATTTTAATTTTCAGGTTGTGGGTTCTGGTGAAGAATTAAAAGTTGGAAACAGAACTTTTTCCTTTCTTGAGACAAGAATGCTTCATTGGCCAGACAGTATGTTTACATACCTTGTGGAAGACGGCATCTTATTTTCCAGTGATGCCTTTGGTCAGCACTATGCAGGAGACAAATTCTTTGACGATGAAATCGGTGATGAGATCATGCCCCATGCAAGAAAATATTACGCAAATATACTTCTTCATTTTTCATCCAGGGTCCAGGCGCTTTTACAGGATGTTGCAAAAATGAACTTAAAAATCAATATGATATGCCCGGATCATGGTATTTTGTGGAGAAGCAATCCTTCCAAAATCATTCAAGCCTATGACAAATGGTCAAAACAGGAACCTGCCAACAAGGCTGTTGTTATATTTGATTCCATGTGGGAAAGCACAACCAAGATGGCAAAGGCTCTTACCAGTGGAATAGAGTCTGAAAACGTAAATGTAAGACTGATGAACACAAGAAAATGGCACAGAAGTGATATCATGACAGAAATCATTGATGCAGGAGCCATTGCCGTGGGTTCCCCTACTTTAAACAATGGAATTTTTCCTGTTATTGCCGATGTCATGACCTATATAAAAGGATTAAAACCCCAGAATAAAATTGCAGCAGCTTTTGGCTCCTATGGCTGGAGCGGTGAAGCTGTTAAAATCCTGAACAAGGAATTTGAAGCAATGAAATTTGATATTATTGATGATGGTGTCAGAGTACAATATGTACCAGGAGAAGATGATTTAAAACTGTGCTTTGACCTTGGTGTAAAGCTTGCCAGAACATTAAAGGAAAAATTACCCGGAGGTAACAATGCCTAACGAATTTAATGCCGATGATATTTTTGAAATGGCAGTACAAATTGAAAAAAACGGTGCCAAATTTTACAGGAATGCTGCAGAAAATATAAAAGATGAAAATAATAAAAAATTTTTAGTTGATCTTGCAAATATGGAAGACGGTCATGCCATAACATTTTCCCAAATGCAAAAAGAATTAAAAACAAAAGAGACAGCTCCAACAATTTTTGATCCTGAAAATGAAAATGCACTATACTTAAAAGCACTTGCTGATGCCCGTGTTTTTGCCAAAAAAGAAGAGCCTTTAAATGATTTTAAAAGTATTCTTTTTTCTGCAATCCAGGCTGAAAAAGATTCAATTGTGTTTTATCTTGGCATGAAAGAGCTTGTTTCAGAAAACACCGGCAAAGCAAAGCTTGATGATATTATCAAAGAAGAAATGAGCCACATAAGAATACTAACCAATAAAATGGTTCAGCAATAAAACTTGAATTTATTGATTTTAATACATTGATACAGCCTGATACATTATTGTATC
>CAZTEM010000128.1:0-6403 GCA_964612755.1 uncultured Desulfobacterales bacterium
TTTCTGTACCATCCAATATAATATCGATCCCACATAAGAGATAGATTGTTTGATATATTTTCCAAGTATATGTCAATAATTCTAAAATGATACTTGTATATGGATATCATGATAGTCAAACCCCTGCAATTTATTTTAAAGATTATTTTTAGGTGTTGATTTCTTCGATATTGCCTTCAATATCAAGATAGGTTTGTTTTAATTGCTCAATGGTGTCGGGGTCTGTATTCCACATGCCGCGGGCATTGGCTTCCAAGAGTTTATCAAGAATGTTTTGAAGAGCATAGGGGTTTATTTGTTCCATCCAGTTTTTAATGTCTTTGTCAAAAACGGTTTTTTCTGCAAAGCTTTGATACATATGGTCGTCGATTACTTTGGCTGTTGCATCCCAGCCAAAAATAATATCCATTGCCTTGGAAATATCGCCGGCACCTTTAAAGCCGTGGGCTTTTAGTCCTTGTATCCATTTGGGGTTTAAAAGACGGGAGCGTAAGATGTGGTTGGCTTCCTGTTTTGTTGTGCGCATTATAATATTGTCAGGGTTGGCGCTGTCACCTGCAATGGAATAGGGCATTTTGCCCTGGACTGATTTTACAGCTGATATAAGGCCTCCGTGATAACCGTAAAAATCCGTACAGGTCATCATGTCTTTTTCCCTTGTGTCTTCGTTTTTTACTGTGACACTTATTCTTTTAAGGATTTTGCGAAAGCTTTTTTCATTTTGTCTGCCAAAAATATCTTGACCATAGGCATAACAAGACCATTGGATGAAAATATTGCCAAGATCATCTTTTGTTTCCCAGTTTTTGGACTCAATTAGTTTTGTAACTCCTGTGCCATAACTTCCGGGAGCTGCACCAAAGAGCCGCAAGGTTGCCTGTCTGAAAGCCGAATTTTTATCCATGCCTTTTTGGGTCATTTGTGTGACATCTTTGGTAACATGGTTGAGGATGAAATTTGATTCAATGGGTTCTTTTAACATTGCCACCTGCTGAACTGCCTTGTCTATGAGATCAACAATCAAAGGAAAGGCATCTCTGAAAATCCCGGATATTTTGGGCATAACATCAATCCTCGGGCGTTTCAGTTCTGATAAAGGTATTATTTTGATACCCCTGACATTTCCGGAACCCTTTTGCCACACAGGCTCAACTCCAAGAAGATAAAGAATTTCGGCAACATCATCGCCTTTGGTGCGCATGGTTGGGCTTGCCCATAAAATAATGCCCACATAATCAGGATAAGAATTATGCTCTGCCATGTATTTTTCTATCAGGGCATTTGCAAGGGCTTTACCTGTTTCCCAGGCAGTTTTGGTTGGTATTTTCTGGGGATCAACAGAATAAAAATTTTTCCCTGTGGGTAAAATATCTGCCCGACCCCGGCTTGGTGCGCCCGAAGGTCCTGGAGGAACAAATTGTCCTTTAAATGCCGACAGAATATAATGGATTTCATCACTTGTTTTTAAAAGCCTTGGGTAAAGATCCTGAACTATATAATCAAGCACTTTAAATACTTTTTCATCACACACATCAAGATATTTTTCCATGGTTTTTTCCATGGGGTGGGAAATATTATTATTGTGATTTGATATGGCTTTTTTAACCATGGCAAGGCTGATATCATAAGCTTTTTTAAGGATTTGCGCTCCGGTATGTCCCTTTATATTATTGATAATTTTCCCACGGTTTTTTAAAACAAAATCCATATCATAACCAAGAACATTTACAATGGATTCGTATAAAGAAGGGATATTTCCATTGGATAATCTTGTCAATTGCACAAGAGTCTCAACAAGATCATCATTTTCAGGGGCAAGCCCGAGAATATGAAGCCCTTTTGTAATTGTGGTGTCACTTATTTCACTTAAATAATGATGAAGTGTTTCTAAAAAATCATTAAAATCTGCAAGGGCTGATTCTTTTGTGAATTTAAGATCTTTGTCAATATTTGCTTTAACAACTTGCTCCCATATTAACGGGATCATTTTTATTTTTTTTAAAGGATTTAAGATTTCAGCTTCATGATAATCATTTATTAAAAGGTCAAGCTCGGAAAGCTCTTCATACAGGTCTGCATTGGCAAGGGCAGGGGGGAGATGGTCAATAATACAGGCAGAAGAACGCCGTTTTGCCTGGGTGCCTTCTCCGGGATCATTTATAATATAGGTATAGATATTGGGAATATCCATCAGGGCAAGGTCAGGATAGCATAGATTGCTCAATCCCACGGCTTTTCCGGGCAGCCATTCAAGGGACCCGTGTTTTCCCACATGTAAAACAGCATGGGCTTTGAAAATATTTTTGATCCATTTATAATGGGCAAGATAGTGATGGGGAGGAGATAATAAAGGATCATGGTAAATTTTATCAATTTGTTCAAAATATCCCCGGGGCGGCTGAATCGTCAAAAAAACATTACCGTTTATCAAGCCTGAAAACAGCATTTTATTATTATGAACAAAAAGATCTCCTGGCATTTCTCCCCAGTCCTTATTCATTTTATCTTGTATTTGTCTGGGAAGTGATTTGTGCCAGGGCATGTATTGAAAAGGTTCTGCTTTTGCTTCGGCTTTTTTGTCCATTTGCTCGGGTAAAATCCAGCGCCTGTCACAGGTCATCTTATCAAGAAGATCCTTTGCAAGGTCATTGCTTTTATCCCAGGATTTTTCAATTTTATATCCCTGTTTCTGCATATGTAAAAGCAAAAGCCTTATGCTTTCAAAGGTATCAAGACCTGATGCGCATCCAATACGGTCATTTCTCGGAGGATAATGGTGAAAAACAATGGCGATTTTTTTGTCTTTGTTTGGAATAAGGCAAAGCTTTGCCCAGTTCATGGCAAGGCTGATGATTTTTTCAATACGTTCACCAATGGGCACATATTTGTTTACAGCAGAACCTGTTATGGGATCAATTTCGGAAAGCTGCTTTGCCGCAACAGGAACACCAATGATCACGCCGTCAAGCTCGGGCTGGGCAACACTTATTGTAATATCAATAATGTTCAGTCCCTGATCGCTTTGTTCCCATTCTTTAATGCTGCGGCTTGTGGACATTGCCTGGATAACAGGCACATTAAGCCTTGATAAAAGATCTTTATATTCAGGTGCAACCATATTTAAACTAAACATCACAGGATTGATCAATACATTAATGCGGGGTTTTTCATTATCCATAAAATAACGGTCAATTACTTTATCAAGTCCTCTGCCCGGAATGTTTTTATCCTTAAATCTTGTGTGAAAAACACAAATAACATTGGCATTTTGTTTTTCAATTTCACGGATTAAACCATTAATATGTGCATTGTTTCCGGTAATATAAAAGTTTTGATAAAACCATATACCAATGGTTGGCTTTTTATTATCAAGAGTTTTAAAATATTCACAAGGTTCAGGGATTTTTTTTAGATCAGGATGATAAATACCGTCCTGGGGCTGAATTTTTGGGGTTTTTAATGGTAAATTTTCCTTAAATACCTTGTTGTAAAAGCAGATAAGCATTTGAAAAAGGTTTTCTTTACCCCCGTATCTGAAATATTGATTCAGGGTTTTCCAGAGATCTGTGTTAAGACCTCTGGAATATTTTTGCACCATTTCCATGGATTCTTCATTACTACCTGTGGGCTGTACATGGAAATAGGGTAATTTTCTGCCCTGGTCTTTTTGCTGGTCAAGACCCAGGATTAATTTATTCCATGCAGGACAGGAACGGCTCCCGGACATGAGAGTTACCACAAGAATATCTGCATTAAGAGCCTTGTCAATAAATTGTTTACAGGCATCTTTTGAAGAATCAAGCTGGGTTCTTGTCCTTGCATGGATATTTAAAGGTGCAATCTTTGTTTGAAATTGTTTTACAGCAGAGCTTAAGTTCGGAATTTCATTGGACGTTACACTGAAATATACAATATTGAAGTTTTTATCTGCCATATTTTTCATGATTTATTAAAATTTATATTCAAAACCAAAGGTAAATGTTCTGCCTGCTGCAGGATAGAAATATTCTTTACCGGAACTTGCATAGGCGTAGCCGTCATATTCTTTGTTAAGCACATTATCTATTCCTGCAAAGATTTCATATTTTTTATTTTTCCATCTCACAAGGGTGTTTAACAGACCATAGCCTTTGTAATATGTGGAATTAACATTATCCATGGCAAATCTGTCCTGGGCCATGAGATTTATATTAAAGTCAAGTTCTCCTTGATCGATTTTTAGCAATTGAATGCCAAGGTCAATGTTTATGCGGTTACGCGGAACTTTGGTGATGCGGTTCCCCTTGATATTCACCTTTTTTTTGGTAAAAAAATCAGCGGAATATTCAGCATCGGTAAAAGTATAGGCAATGGAGTAGGAAAGCTTGTCAATGGGCTTGCCTGAAAGCATAAGTTCAAATCCTTTCATGGTCGCCTCATTGATATTTTGCCTGCCCATGTATTTTCCTGCTGTATTATAGGCTGAATCCAGCATATCCTTGATAAGTATCTGATATATTGCAGCATCAATATTCAGCCATTGGGAAAATTTATATCGTGTCCCAAGCTCATACTGGGTAAAGGTTTCAGGTTTTAATTCATAATTGTTTTTTGATGAATAATATGCACTTGCATAATAGTCATATATAACCGGTGCCCTGTAAGCCTGGCTGTAACTTCCATAGATACTCAGATCATTGGAATATTGGTAATTAACGGCAAATCTTGGGTTTAACCGGTCATATTCAGGAGTTGAATCATAAACATATTTACCGCCTTTGGTAAAATCATAATCCGCTTTATTATCATATTTAAAAGAATCATATCTTAATCCTGCGGTCAATGTAAGATTATCCATGATGGAAAATTCATCCTGGGCAAATAAACCCATGGATTTTACACTGAAATCCCCTGTTTTTTTCGGATCAATTTTTGTATAGGGCAGGTTTGGATCCTTTGCAGCAGCCTTTATGGTAAAAAGATCAATATTGTCCTGATCATAGTCAAACCCAAAGGAAAACTTGTTAGCCTTTGATGCAACAGGCTTTTTATATGTGAAAATATTTCTCATGCCTGAGATATGTTCGGTAAATTTTTTCTTATAGGGTGTTGAAGTTGCCTTTAAATAATTCCTATATGTTTTATTCCGGGTTTTATAATAGACATTGCTTTGAATATCATAAATATCCTTTTTAACTTCCAGGCTGATACCTGATATTAGGTCCTTATTTTTTGTAAGGCTGTAATCTGTTGCCTGACGTCTGTCCTGCTCCTTTTGAGCCTTGGTAAGTTTTTTTGCAAGGGAACGCTCTTTGTCTGTGAAATTAATATAAGTTCCTAATTTTATGTCATCAGATATCCAGAAACCAAAATCGCCATTTACATAAATATTGTCAAGCCAGGTTTTATCCCGATACCCATCGGTTTTTTTCTTTTTTACATTAAAGCTGTAATCAAATTTATTTTTTGATCCCTGGACCAGGGCAGATATTCTTTTATCATTAAATGATCCGAATTTTGTGCTTATATTTCCTCTGAAATTATCCTTTGCTTTTTTTGTAATAATATTTATTACTCCGCGGGCTGAGTTACCGCCATAAAGTGAGGACATGGGGCCCTTTACAATCTCAATTTTTTCAATGGTTTCAACAGGAATGGACTCATAATCTGTATATCCGAAATCACCAAGATTCATTGGAATCCCGTTGACAAGAACCATGGCGCCCGGAGTCATGCCAATATGGGTCCCTCGAAGCGAGAGTTTGGGTTCAAGACCTGAGGCATTGGTATAAAATACCCCGGGGATTTTTTTAATCAGTTCAGCCATATTTTTTGCATCCATGGCTTTGATATCTTTTTCATTGATCACAGAAATGTTTGAAGGGGTTTCCATGATTGTATGCTCGGTTCTGGTTGAGGTAACAACCATTTCATCCATTTTTAAAGGTTTGTTTTCACTGGCACTTGCCAAAAGGCTATAACCAATACAAAAAACAGCCAGACCAAAGGCAAACAATAATCGAGATAATTGCTTGTTCATCTATTTCTCCTTGAATTAAATAAAATACTTAAAATTTGCCGGAGATTTATAAACAAAAACCCCGGACCATTATATAATTAAATGATCTGGGGATTCCCTGGTTTATTCCACAGATGTTTTTTGTCTTATCCTTTTCCACGGGGCAGACAAATTCGTATTTTAAGGCAGGTCTTCTGACTTTCGGGTCATCCTAATTGCTGTTCCTTCCCGGCAATTAATACCAGTGGATTTATTACAGCGTTTGTCTCCGATCACAGCGGCGGGTCCGTCCCTGACTTTAACAGGGTTCCCATATTCTCCCATTTCGGGCACCTTAAACTCGGTAAAAGATTTAAAGGAAAAAAAATATAAAGTCAAATAAAAAAATATTAATTTAGCAATTTT
>CAZTEM010000129.1:0-6354 GCA_964612755.1 uncultured Desulfobacterales bacterium
AAATATTTTGACTATATTACACTTGTTAATTTTAAAAATAATTTTTGACCAAGAATTGCTGATAATAAAGTAAATTATATTGACAAACTGAAGTTTTAAGGTATACTAATTTTTTTAAATCATCTGCGGAAGTGCGCGGCTCACTGGTGGGGCCCTCGGACTTCAAATCCGATGTGGGGTGCTAAAACCGCCCCGGGTGGGTTCGATTCCCATGCACTTCCGCCAAGACTCTGCCTTTTTATAATCTTGAGGATGTGCTTCCAAGCGAATGCGGGTCTCTTGTTAAATTTTTTGATTCTGATTTCAAAGCATAATCCATAATAAAATCACAAACATCTTCAACAAAAAAAGCACCGCGTTCAGTCAAGCATATATGTTCATCAATAATTTGTATGCACTCAAATTCTTTAAGGGATTTTAATAAGTCTTTGAAAACATCAAGAGCGTTTTTATTAAACCTTTTGTTAAATTCCTTTAATGATAGCCCTCTTTTTAATTGTAATTGCAGAAACAAAGAGCGGTATATCTGATCTTTTTCCGATAAAGAAGTATAACGTCCAATGGGAGGAATGTTTTTATTTATCAATTTTGAGAATACAGGTATATCTTCATGCTTATCATAACTCATTGATTTTGAGTATGATCTTGCTCTTGAACCAAAAGCAATAATTGGCACTTCATTAAGCCAATGATATCTATATTCCCAAAATTTTTTATCTGTATAATATCCATTCTGCTCATATCCATGGTCAATCATCCAGGATTGCATCATATAAACCATTTTAAAGAGGTCTTCATCTTTTACAATTAATTCTGGATTTTGCTTATAAATTTCAATGGCTAATGGATTGACTATTTCATGACGAATGTATTCAACTGCACCAGGCTTTATTCTTTCCAAGATTTCCATATCTTTTTCCATGGTTTCTATTGTTTGTCCTGGAAGCCCTGCCATCATATCAATATTACTGAGCATATTCAGCTCTTTTAAAGTAATAATTATTTTTTCAATGTCTTTTTCCGAATGGGAGCGATTACATGTTTTAAGAATTTTCTGATCAAAGGTCTGACATCCGATACTGATCCGATTAATTCCAATTTTTGAAAGTCCTTGTATTCTACCCGGATCTTTTATGGTAAGTGGATGGGCTTCAGTAGTGATACTTGCATTTTTAACTATATCAACAGATTCTTTTAATTTAATAATAATCTTCCCTAAATCGTTATTAGTAAAAGAAGTGGGTGTACCTCCGCCAAAATATATACTTAAAACTTTTTTACCATCAAATATACCGGTTTGAGAAAACAGATCAATTTCTTTTATAATATTGTGAAAGTAAAGCTCTTGTTTAATTTTATTTGTTTTATGGGGAAAAGAATTACAAAAAATGCACTCTGAAAAACAAAACGGGAGATGAATATAAATTAAAATTTCTTTTTCTTTTTTTATGCTTTCTTTAAATTTTTCTATAAAATTTCCTACGATGGAAGGAGAAATTACTTTATATTTGTGGGGTAAAAAAAAATCCGGCTGATTTTTTGTATATTCAAGAGAACCTTGAAAAAAATTATTTTTTATTTTATCAAGCTTATTAATATCAATCATGATATTCTATTAAATCGTCTAAGGGGCTTGTAACTATTGGTGGAGTTTTTTTCATTACCTTAAAAAACACTTTAGTCATTTTTAAATTTGAATGTCCCATTAATTCCTGCACTGTTTTAATATTTACCCCCTTTTCTAATAAATGTACTGCAAAAGAATTCCTTAAAATCTGACAGGTGATTTTATTTGTAAGCCCAGCATGTTTTCCTGCAGCTTTAACAGCTTTTTGAATCCCGGATTCAATAACATGATATCTTCTGACTTTTCCTGATCTGGGATCTTTTGATCTATTTTTTGCAGGAAATAAATATTGCCATGCCAATGTTTTCACACAGGTATCTGATCTAACACCCATTGATTCTGGCAGATCAATTGAACCATAGCCTTTATGCAAATCAGCTTTATGAATTTCTCTGATTTTATTTTTTTGTAAAAACAAATCTTCTTTAATGGATTCAGGCAGCATAACAAATCTATCCTTGCCATTTTTAAATGCTCTTACCAAAATCTTATCATCGGTAAAATTAATATCCTGCAACCTTAATCTTAAGCATTCCATTAATCTCAAACCACAACCGTATAAAAGTTTTGCCATTAAAAGATGAGTGTTTTTCATATTTGAGAATATCAGTTTGATTTCATTCTGGTCTAAAACAATGGGAAGTTTTCTGATCTGTCTGGCTTCTACAATTTTGATCTGCTCAGGCAAAGGCTTATTTAAAACTTTTTTATAAAGAAAAAATAAAGAATTCAATGCCTGCTTTTGGGTTGCAGGCGACACTTTTTTTTCTGTTATAAGATGATTGATGAAAACCTCGATTTCCTTGCCTTTCATCTTGGGAGAGTATTCTTGAGAATTAAAAAATTTAATATATTTAATAACCCATCCGCAATAAATTTTTTCAGTATTATAGGAATACTCATAATGTCTTAAAACCTGGCGTACCTGATCCATGAGTTTTAATTTCGAATCAGGGACAAATCGAATGATATCTTCCATGGTTAAATTACCTTATTCAACAACACTTGTTACTTTACCTGAATTATTAAACTTAATCATTCTTGTCATCCATTTATTTTTCCAATAAACCCAAAATCTATTTTTCAATGAAGGAGTTTTATGTCTTGCAGGATAGCCAAGTGCTGCAAGAACACCTTTTTTGCTCATCCCTAAATAGACCTTTCCTCTTTTAATGCCTTTTTTATCAATATTGGAAAATTGTGAAATTAAAACTTTTTCAGGAGAGGTTATAATATTAGCATATTCACCAGCAGACATCATCATATCATGTCTATTAAAATAAAAATAAATTTTTTGCTGGGTATCTGTTCGTTTTAATATAAAGCCTTGTCTCCATTTTTCAACAACGACCTTTGTATTTACAGGTACTATAGCATGCCCCCTAAAAGGTCCTATCCAATTGGTATAATGTGCCTTTAAATCGCGTCCGTTATCCCTTACATGAATATTATATTTAAGATATAAAATTTTTGATGGTATTACATGTTTTTTAGACAAAGTTTTCTTCTGGGAATTACGCTTTTGGGAAACATTGTTTTTTTTAATATTTTCAACTTGTTCTGGTTTTGATTTAAGTTCAGAGGTTTGACATCCAAAAACAAAGAAAAACAAAAATAATAAAATCAATAATAATAAATTGTTTTTTTTCATAATCAGCTCCATGAATCTTACAAAAATCAAAACAAAAAATCAGTCCTGTAAATATTTGCTTAAATCATCAAATAATTGCGTTGAGAATAATAATGTTCGAAACTTTTTTATATCTTCATGAAAAATTCTGGTATTATCATAGATTTCAAAATCCTTGAGCAGGATATTATAGATTTTAGAAGTTCCATATCCCATTTTATCAGCATTTCTAAATGATAATGCCTGGAGATCTGCCAATGTTTCAAGAGTAAGAATATGTTTGGAATTACTTACCAGTCTAAAGGCTTTTCTCGCAGCAACAGTTCCCATGCTCACAACATCCTGATTATTCTGGTTGCATGAAATTGTATTGACACTCATGGGAGCTGCAAGATTCCTATTTTCAGCAGCAGATGATGTAGCAAGGTATTGTGCACCCATAAACCCCATTGTAAGACCTATTTCACCAGGTATTAAATGCTCAGGAAGTCCCTCGTTTAAATTTTTATCTAATAATTTATTTAAACGCCTTTCAGAAAGATTACAAAGAGTTGATAATGCAATACATAAAGAATCCATTGCAAAGGAGATACTCTGCCCATGGAAATTCCCGCCATGGAGTATTTTATTTTCTTCAGGGATAATTATAGGATTATCATTTGTCGAATTTGCTTCTGTTTCAATTGTTTTAATACAATAGTCAATGGTCTCTTTTACAGGTGCAAGGATCTGTGGTGTGCACCGGATGGAATAGACATCCTGAACATTGATATTTGTTTCAAAGACTATGGAATCATTATCTGCATTTTTACGAATTTTTTCATGCAGATCCTCTCTTAGAGTAAGATTATGTGTCCCTTTATATAAACCTGAAATAATTGCGGATATTGCAACTTGACCGTCATGGGGTTTAAGATAATGTAAAGCCATATCAAAAGCATCATCAATACCACCAAAAATTTCAATTGCAAAAGATGCATTAACACAAGCCACATTAAGGGCTTTTTGTGCTCCAAACAAAGCAAAAGCTGCAATACCTGTCATTGCAGCCGTACCATTAATCAAAGCAAGCCCTTCTTTATATTCAAGTACCAGCGGAGTTAATTGAGTGCGGTTAAAAGCTTCTTCTACATTCATTAACTTTTTATTATGATAAACCTGCCCTTTTCCTATCAAAGCAAGCGACATATGTGCAAGATGTATAAGATCTCCTGATGCCCCTACACTCCCTGATTCCGGGATATATGGAGCAATCTGATTATTAATCATATCACGCATTAATTCTAACAACTTAACCCTGACACCGGAATACCCTTTAACCAGAGTGTTTAATCTGACACAAAGAATCCCAAGTGCAATATAAGGTAAAATAGGTTCACCCATACCTGCAGCATGGCTGATAATTAAATTTTCCTGGAGTGTTTTAATCTCATCTTTATTAATGATTTTATTGCACATCGGACCAAAAGAAGTGTTAACCCCATAAATTATTTTTTGAGAATCGATTGCATCTTTTAAAAATTTTCTTGAAGATTTACATCTTTCCAGAGCATTTGTATCTAATTCAACTCGTTTGTCTCCAATTCCTATTGCTACTATATCTTTGTAACTAAGATTTTCACCAGACAAAACCACACAGGGTCTATCATCCATAATATTATTGCTCTCCTCATTTCACCTATCTTAAATCAAAAAATGTTTGTCTTTTTCTTTTTTTATCTAATTGATAAATTTGATTATCAGCTTTTTCTTTAGAAATAATCTTCACCTCAGGTGTAACTCGAATTTTTGCACCTAATTTTTGTTTAATCCAGTTAATTTCGTTTTCTTTATCATGGGGTGCATCTGTTAATGAGGCATATAAAATAACACGATCTGTTCCATCCGTGTTTTTCCTAGCTTCTACATATCCACTATGAAATCTTTGGTCTCCCTCAAGTACAGCAATTATAGAATTTGGAAAAATTGTAGTGCCTTTATATTTGAGCATCTGATTTTTTCTGCCAATTATTGGACCAAGTCTTTGAGAAGTTCTACCACAACCACACTTTTCATTAATTATAAAGGAAATATCTCCGGTCTTAAATCGAATTAATGGCATGCCTGTAACTCCAAGAGGCGTTGTAACTACTTCTCCTATTTCCCCATATTCCAAATTGTTTCCGTTATCATCAATAATCTCAACCAAATTAAGTTCAGGTCGAACATGCCCCCCCTGTTGGAGTTCACACTCACAAAAGGTTGTTGCAATTTCAGAAGAAGCATAGGTGGAAAAAATTTTTGCATTCCAGATTTTTTCCAACTCATCTGCAATGGGAATAAGCTTAAGATCTTTATCCCTTATGGGTTCACCTATTGCAATCAACTTTCGGACATTGGTATCTGCAGGATTGCCCCCGTTTTCCAATGCATATTGTCCAATCTTATATATTAAAGAGGGTACACCTACAATAATTGTTGAATCTGTCAAATTAATCATTTCCCAGGTTTGCGCTGAATTATTTGAACCAGCTCTCACCATTCTTGCCCCTAGTTTCACTCCACCAAGAAAATATGCAATTCCTGCCATAAAGCATTTATCAATTGCAGCACAAATCAACATTGTGTCTGATTTATTAACTCCGGCAATTGTAAATGCTATTTGCTCGTTAAAAGCAAGTCTTGCAAGGTCTTGTGATGTTAACGGGACAATAGTAGGCGTGCCTGATGTTCCAGAAGTAAGGCTTAAATCAACGATTTCTTTTGGATCGACACAAATCATATCGGTACAAATATCATTTTTTTTTGTAAATGGAAGTTTTGAGATATCATTAATGCTTTGTATCTCTTTAAAGTTTAGTCCGATGGTTTTATACAAATTTTTATAAAAAGGGCTATTGTTAATAATATAGTGATAATGTTCAAGAAAAAGCTTGTTTTGTATTGCAGATACACTATCTATGTCTGAATATTGTAAATCTGTATACTCATCATAACTAAGATCATTTATTAATTGGTTTTTTTCCATTTTATTGAATTAACATGGCAAAATAAAAAAATAAAGTAATTTACCTTAAAACAAAGGACAAAATTTAATTTTTCCTTGCACTTTCAATAC
>CAZTEM010000130.1:0-6019 GCA_964612755.1 uncultured Desulfobacterales bacterium
CCATAATTTGAGCTTGGGGCAGTGAAAATAAATTAGGCGGTGGATTTAGGATTAATCCTGGTCTTGACAAAATGTCGTAAAGCATTTATTATACCTGAAATTATATTAGACTATATTTATTACAAATCTAAATTTCTTGAAATTGTTCAGATTCGGTTTTGCAAATATGATTTTCGCCTTGATTCCGGGTCTGATTCACAAATTTTATCCAGGCTATTATGATTCAGTTTCAGTATCAGATAACCTATAGCACGCAAATAATAATACCCCTGATCCTGGCAGGTGCCCTGGGTATCGGCTGTTTGTTTTCCTATTATATTTACAGGCAGATTTACCAGACCATTTATCTGGTAGTTTCTTTTTTTTTATTGTCCAGTTTTGGGTTTTCCCTTTTTGAGGGCATGACCAATTTTTTCTGCGACCTGCACATTCAGCACACAGCCATGCAAATGACCAGGCTGGAGCAGGTCAGTGCCACTTTTTTTTTAAGCGCAATTCCATTGCTGATTTATTGCATATCTGGTCGGGATCACCCTAAAATTACCAAAATACTTTTGGGAATCGGCATTACAAGCACCTTTGTATTTGTAATAGCAGCTTTTTTTTATCCGGATTCTTTTATTTCTCTTACCAAGATGCGCGCCTTTGGTTTGATCAAGGAGTCTGAGTATGGCAGAGGGAGACTCGGACCATTGTATATGGTTAGAGATTTTATGCTGAGCGCACTTATTATTTTCACCTTGTTTTTTATTAAAAGGGTGAATCCTGCCCAACAATATAAAAGGTTTATTTCCTGGATGCTGGCTGGTCTGGCCATTTCCATCCTCTGTGGTATGGCAGATATTCTTAATACCTATTTTCAGTTTAAAACCCTTTATTTCCCACCAGTTTTTGATTTTTCCTATTTTATGGTGGGGACAAGCATGTTTGGTATGCTGGTAATGGCAGGATCTTTTAAAATGTTTATCAAGGATATGAGAGATAATACCAGAAAATATCGCCGGCTTTTTGAAAATGTTGCTGATGCTGTGATTGTTGCCAATGCCCGGGGGCAAATCCTGGATGTTAATTCAGAGGCATGTTCCCGATATGGATATGAAAAATCAGATTTTTTAAAAATGAATATTGATGATCTGTTTATTGACCCGAAAAACAATAAAACCAGATCCCTGTCTGGAGATGAAAGCCTTATCTACACAAGCATGCATAAAACATCTACAGACAGGTATATCCTCATCGAAACCCATGCAAAAGCATATTGGCACAATGATAATAAAATAATTCTCAGTATATTAAGGGATATATCCAGACAAAAAGAGGTTGAACGTCAACTCAGACAATCTCAGAAAATGGAGGCCATTGGCACTCTGGCAGGAGGGATTGCCCATGATTTTAATAATATTTTGTCTGGCATATACGGATATTCCCAATTAATAAGAATGAACCGAGATGATCCTGATCGTGTAATGAAAAATGTGGACAAGCTGATCAAGGGTGCCCATCGTGCAAGGGATCTTGTAAAACAAATTCTTGCCTTTTCAAGGCAAAAGAGCTCTGTAAAATATCCTGTTAAATTATATCTTATTGTTAAAGAGGCAATTCAGTTTTTGCGTTCCTCCATCCCTTCCACCATTGAGATCAGAGATTCAATTACAAGCCAGGCTGCTATTTTGATTGATCCCACCAAGGCACATCAGGTTGTGATGAATTTATGCACCAATGCCTACCACGCCATGGAAGATCATGGTGGTATTCTTTCCATTGAACTGAGTGAATTTGCCATTGAACCGGAACATATGGAATTTACAAATGAAAAAATTCCCCATATATGTCTTCAAATCAAAGATAACGGACCTGGTATGGATGAAAAAACTCTGGACAAAATTTTTGATCCTTATTTTACAACCAAACAGCCTGATAAGGGAACAGGACTTGGACTGGCTGTGGTGAACGGTATTGTAAAAGATCATCAGGGATTTATCAGGGTTGATTCCAAGGTAGGCAACGGAACCTGCTTTCAGGTTTTCTGGCCGATTATTGACCAGATAGCGCCAATTGCTTCAAAGAAAAAAAAGAATATTATGGGCAAAGGAAATGAGCATATCCTGGTAGTGGATGATGAAGCTGATATCCTTGAAATCTATCAGATGTTTTTTACAAAGCATGGATATAAGGTAACCTTTTTTGAAAACAGTATATCTGCTCTTCAAGCATTTAAAGATAATCCACAAGATTTTGATCTTATCATTACTGATATGACCATGCCTCATATGACCGGAGATAAACTCGCGGCCCGGATATTAGAGATCAGAAAAGATATCCCGATAATTTTATGTACAGGATTTACTGAAGCCATATCCAAAGATCAGGCAATTTCCATGGGAATCCGTGCCTTTATTTCAAAACCGCTGGCAATGGATGCCCTTTGTCAGACCATTCGAACACTTTTAGATAAAAGATAAGATTACCTCCAAATATCAGTATCAACCTTGAACAATTAAAAATTAAGTAATTTCTGTAATTTAAATATCACCACCAGATTATTAAAATTTTATATTTTTTTTATTGACAAGAAATAATGTTAGGGTTATATAACTTTTTGTGGTATTAAAAACTTAAATTGATTTAAAAAACATAAGGAAAAATTATGGCAAAAACAAATTTACGAACCATGCAGGTCAATCAGAAAGGTATAATATCTGCTGTAAAAGCTGATGGAGAGCTTGGGAAACGCATCAGAGACATGGGGCTTATTCCCGGAAAAGAAATAAAAATTCAAGGCAAAGCTCCTTTAAAAGATCCGGTATCTTTAAGAATTATGGGGTTTACTTTAACTCTTCGGAATAATGAAGCAGATCATATTGAAGTGGAGGTTAAATAAAATGAGTGAGTCTATTGTATTGGCTGGTAACCCAAATTCCGGCAAAACAACTCTTTTCAATGAATTAACCGGGGCAAGGCAGCATGTGGGGAATTATCCCGGTGTTACTGTTGAAAAAAAGCAGGGAACCTGGGTAAGTGATTCTGGCAAATTCACCATTGTTGACCTACCCGGAATTTATTCTTTGACAGCCTATTCATTGGAAGAAGTTGTGGCAAGGGATTTCCTGGTTAATGAAAATCCGGCAATGGTTATTGATATTGTTGATGCCTCCAATCTGGAAAGGAATCTTTATCTTGCTGTTCAGTTCATGGAAATGGGACTGCCTGTGACCATTGCATTGAATATGATGGATGTTGCTGATAAACGAGGGGTTAAAATCAACATAGGGAAATTGTCCAAATTATTAGATATTCCTGTTGTGCCCACCATTGCAAGAGAAGGCAAGGGCAAAAAAGAGCTTCTCAGCGCTATTGCTGCAAATAAACAGAAAAAACCCACTCCTTTGAATATCTCCTATGGTCATGATATTGATACTGCCCTTGATAAAATGGAAGAAATGATCATGACCAAAGGATTATTGCATGATATCTACAGACCAAGGTGGATCGCAATAAAATATCTTGAAAAGGATGCCCGTGTCATTGATCTTGCCAGAAAAGAGAATAAAACACTTGCTCTGGACCTTGAAAAAATTATTGAAAAACTGAGTGCTCATTTAAAAGCCACCCTTGATACATACCCGGAAGCAATGATCACAGATTATAGATACGGGTTTATAAATTCAGTTCTGAAACAGGGTGTAATAAGCTATACAATTGACAGAAACAGACAGCAGGTTTCAGACAGGATCGATAAAATTGTAACAAATCGTTTTTTAGGACCTATAATCATGATAGCCATAATAATGGGATTATATAAATTTACCTTTACTTATAGTGAAATCCCGGTTGCATGGCTTGAAAGCTTTTTTGGAGGGCTGGGGACTATTGCAGAAAATTTACTTTCTGACGGGCTCTTTAAATCCCTTATCATATCAGGTGTGATCGATGGAATGGGAGGTGTGCTGGGGTTTGTTCCCCTTATAATGTTTATGTTTCTTGGTATTGCCTTTCTTGAGGACTCAGGGTATCTTGCCCGCATGGCATTTATGCTGGACCGTGTATTCAGAATATTCGGGCTCCATGGTAGTTCTGTCATGCCTTTTATTGTATCCGGGGGGATTGCAGGAGGTTGTGCAGTTCCAGGAGTTCTTGCCGCAAGAACACTGAAATCACCCAAAGAACGTCTTGCAACACTTTTAACTGTTCCTTTCATGAATTGTGGTGCCAAACTTCCTGTGTTTGCATTGCTGGTTGCTGCATTTTTTTCTGAAAACGAGGCAAGTGTGATGCTGCTTATTACCCTGATTTCCTGGGCTGGTGCCCTGCTTGTGGCACGCCTTTTAAGATCCACTGTCATAAAAGGCAAACCCACACCCTTTGTTATGGAACTTCCACCCTACAGGCTGCCTACAATCAAGGGAATTGTTATTCACACCTGGGAAAGAACATGGCAATATATAAAAAAAGCCGGCACTGTTATCTTGGGAGTTTCAATTCTTCTCTGGGCAATGATGACTTTTCCGGGGCTTGATGGTGAAAAGAGCAAAGAATTTGAGAATAGGCGTGCATCAATAACTTCAGGAGTATCACTCCGTATATTGACAGAAATTGAAAATATTGAAAATAATAAATTATCTAAAAAAGCCCTTGAGATAAAAAATAAGCTTAAGCAGGTTGATTATGATAAAGCAGAAGAGGGTTTAAAAAATTCCATTGCAGGGCGTATGGGTTCTTTTCTTGAAGGTATAACAAAATATGCAGGGTTTGACTGGAGAACAAATATTGCCCTTGTGGGAGGGTTTGCAGCCAAAGAGGTTGTGGTTTCAACCCTGGGCACTGCATATTCCATTGGCTCAGTTGATCCTGAAGAAACAAGTTCTCTTTCTGCGAGACTAAAAGCAGCAAATGGATTTGGTCCTCTGACAGCCTTTAGTTTGATTCTTTTTACAATTTTTTATGCGCCCTGTTTTGTCACAGTGGTGTGTATTGCAAAGGAAGCAGGATCATGGAAATGGGCTGGATTTTCTGTTGTGTTCAATACAGCACTTGCCTTTGGATTATCTGTATTATTCTATCAGATTGGATCTGTTTTTATTTGAAATAACAAGGAGAGAATCATGGACTTAATTCTTGTAAGTATTATTGTTCTCATGGCTGGTATATTCAGCATAAAAAATTTGATAAACACCTTTAAAAAAGGAGAAAATTGTCATGGCAGCACAAGCTGCACCTGTGCGTACAAAAAAAAATATAATTCTGTTTTTCCTATGGTTAAAAGATGATTTTTCCCTGCAGGAGTCAGGGGCATATATTCATATGGTCCATAATTAATAAATTGGCTTGCACCAGGTTTTTTAACTGGTATACTTTTCACTTGAAATATACTCCAAGGGTTTTACATTTCTAAAATAACCTGAACTAAAGATATGATTCATACCCCTATATAGTGACGGTAATTAATCCATACACGGTTTAATATCACTATGGGGGCATGAATCGACTTTTTTAAGAAAGTCTTTAAATTTTTTAAAGGTTTGTTTGTCAAGGGCATGCTCCATTCTGCATGCTGTCCTATCTGCTGTGTCTTTATCTACTTTCAGGATTCTGTAAAAAAAGTCCCTTAAAAAGATATGGCGTGACTCTATCTCCTTTGCAATTTTTTTTCCTGCAGGAGTCAGGGTTACGTACCCGTATGGTTCATAATTAATAAGTTGGTTTTCAGCAAGTTTTTTTAACATGCCTGTAACAGAACCTCTTTTAATGCCAAGTTTTTCAGCAATATCTTTTGATCTGGCTACAGTTTTTAATGTTTGCAGGCTGAGTATGGTTTCCAGATAATCTTCCAGGTTCTCCGTGAGCAGGTTGTTTTTGACCATGACAGCTCCTTTAAAATAAGTTTATGATATATTAATATGTCAAACATAGTAAGTCAAACATAAAACAATGTGGATAAAGTGAATCTCCAGATCAATTTTATATTGTCAGCAGTTAAAGTTTAAAAAAATGGGAGGACATTAATGGAAAAAGAACTTTA
>CAZTEM010000131.1:0-5573 GCA_964612755.1 uncultured Desulfobacterales bacterium
CAAATTTTGTATTTGCTAAAATCCCATAAAATGGTATTAATTGATCTGATTAATTATTTTTTTTATAAGGGAGTCTGTTGATGATTGATAAAAGTAACTCCAAAAAAAATACAAAAAGAAGAATAAAAAGCGAAATAGTCGATTCTAAGAGAAATTCAGGAACCTTTTTTTTACAAAAATACGAAATCATTATTATGCTTCTTGGGGCAGCTATAATATCTGTTTTGATTTTTTTTGTGTTCTTAAAGCCCACAGGAGATATTAATTCTTTCAAAACAGCAACAAATTCTGAGTCTACAGCCAATGGGGATCTTAAAAAACAGATTGACCGCCTTGAGGCTATTGTTAAGAAATCAGATATAAATAAAAACAACAAGTCAAAAGATAGTTTTGCTCAATCGCCATTATCGGAGAAATCAGCCAAGCAAACATATGAAGACCATGAAAAAAGGATTGAAAGGATAGAGTCGTCTCTTTCAATAAAATATGAAACCCTGGCAAGTAAAATCCACAGACTTGAGAGAAGTATTGATCAATTATCAAAAAAACTTGATAATTATAAACGAACAACTAAGAAAAGGAGTGGGAAGGTACGTTCTGTCAAAGTCGTAAGACCGACAATAGTAAAAAAAAGCAAGAAAAAGGCAACAAAAAAAAATATCACCCCGCCTAAAAAATCAATATTTCATACAGTTAAAAAAGGTGACACTTTATATAGTTTGAGTAAACAATATGGCATAAGCGTTTCTAAATTAGAAAAAATTAATCACTTGCCTAAAAATGCCAATATATACCCTGGAGATAATTTGCTGGTAAAATAAGAGATTGTTATTGATGGTTTTTTACCTGTTGGATAAATTGTCTAACCTTTGCTAAATCTTTGATGCCAGGGCAGGTCTCAACTCCAGAACTTACATCAACACCAGAGATATTAATTTGATTGATTATATTTTGAATATTGTACGGGTCAAGACCACCAGCAAGAATTATGGGCAGCCCTCCCTTGATTGTGGAAATATCCGCCCAATTCCAGGTTTCAGCATTTCCTCCCGGGAGTATGCCTTTGCCACATTCTGCCAGAAGGAATGATGCATGCTTGTATACATGGGCATCTTTAAAATATGGCTGTTTTTTTGAAAAGATTCCTTTGATAACAATGAGATTTTGTGCTCGTAAATCATTAATTAGCTGTGGATTTTCATTTCCATGCAATTGGACTGCTTTTAATGATAATCGATTGACTTTTTTCATTATAAAATTATAATTTTTATCTACAAATACCCCTGTTGTAGTGACATCTGAAGAAAGATTTCTGCATATTGTTTCAGCTTTTTTATCTGATATATGTCGTGGGCTTTTTTCATGGAAAACAAGTCCGATAGCGTTTGCTCCTGCATTTACACATTGTAATGCATTGTCAGGATCGGTCAATCCGCATATTTTAATGAATTTAATTTTTTTCTTTATCATGATTAATTAATATCTCCTGGTGGGGATATTAATCCTTGAATGAATTCAATAGTATTCTCAGCTTTTACAATACTTTCTCCAACAAGAAAATTAAAATAACCAGAATTTATTCCGATTTTTATATCCTCTTTTTTTGATATGCCGCTTGCTTCTACAGGGATATGGTGATCTAAAAATAAGGGTGCTATTCTTTTTGATACATTAAGGTCAGTCTCAAGTGTTGAAAGGTTTCTATTGTTAACTCCAATAATTTCAGCTCTGCAAAAATCTGCTTTTTCAAGCTCATTTTCAGTGTGAACTTCAACAAGGGGTTCTAAATTAATCTCCCTTGCAAGGGAGATATAATCATTTAACTGGTCTTGTTCAAGTACAGATGTGATGAGAAGAATTGAGTTTGCTCCCCAGGCACGGGCTTCATAAATTTGATAAGCAGTGATAATAAAATCTTTTCTAAGGATTGGCAGGTTAGTATTTTCTCTTACAATCTTAAGGTCTTCCATGGTTCCCTTAAAATAGTGCTCTTCAGTAAGAACTGAAATGGCACCTGCTCCTGCTTTTGTGTATTTTTCTGTATAGGATTTAACATCAAGGTCTTCTAAGATCATGCCTTTTGAAGGGGATGCTTTTTTTATTTCTGCTATAATTCCTGGATGATCATATGAATTATTTTTCAAATTTTTTTTAAAATCAGCTTCAATTGGACGGGTTTCAGCTTTATTTCTCAGAATTGAAAGAGGGGTTTTTAAGCCTGCATTTTTAAGATCTTGTTTTTTCTGCCCAATAATTTCCTTTAAAAATCCATGGATTTGAAGCTTGTACATATGATTTTCCTATATATTTTATCCGTTTTGGCAGGTGAATTTGATTAGTTCATTGAGTTTTTCATGGGCTTTCCCGGAATCAATAGACTCTTCAGCAATTTTAATGCCTTGTGATAAATCCTTGGCAATATTTGTTGCCACAAGAGCAGCTCCGGCATTGATAAGAACAATTTTTCTTTTTGGTCCTTTTTTGCCTTTTAAAATTGAGTTTGATATCTCAGCATTTATTTTTTTATCACCACCTGAAATATCTTTGGGATCTGCAAAACTGCCAAAATATTTCACAGGGTCTAAATCATAAGATTTTATAATACCATTATCAAGTTCAGTAATACGCGTCATTGCAGTGGTTGTTATTTCATCCATTCCATCATGACCATGGACCACAAAGGCTTTTTTTGTTCCTAAAAGTTTTAAGGTCTCCGCAAACATTTCAGTCAGCTCAGGAGCATAAACTCCAATGAGTTGATACCTCGCAGCTGCTGGATTGGTAAGAGGCCCGAGCATATTAAATATACTTCTTATTCCGACATCTTTGCGTGCTTTGCCAGCATGCCTCATGGAACCATGAAATTTTGGAGCAAAAAGAAATCCTATTCCTATTTCATTGACTGCCTCTTCTGCAATTTCAGGGTCAATATCAATGTTAACTCCAAGTTCTTCAAGCAGGTCAGCGCTTCCGCATTGGCTTGATATGCTCCTGTTGCCATGTTTTGCAACTGTTACTCCACAGCCTGCAACAACAAATGCACTGGTAGTTGAAATATTGAATGTGCCACTGGAATCCCCACCGGTTCCGCAAGTATCTACAATAGTATCTGATGCTGCTTGTATCTTTATAGCCTTTCTTCTCATGATTTTTGCAGCACCGGCAAGCTCTTCAAAGGTTTCACCTTTTGTTGAGAGCGCTGCCATAAATGCACCGATTTGAGCATTGGTTATTTTCCCTGAAAAAATATCCATAAACATTGATTCCATACGAGTCTGGGATAGATTCTGTCGGTTAATTATTTGGTTAAGGTTCTCAGTAAAATCCATTTTTATAATCCTTTAATAAAATTTCTAATAAGCCGTTTGCCAATAGTTGTCATAAATGATTCAGGATGGAATTGAACTCCTTCTGTATGATGGCTTTTATGTCTTATTCCCATAATTTCACCATCTTTTGTTTCGCAACTTATTTCAAAACATTGCGGGAGGCTTTCTCTGGATACTGCAAGGGAATGATATCTCATTGCAGCAAAAGGTTTTTCAATCCCTTTAAAAATAGTTTTACCATCTGCGGTGATGGTTGATGTCTTGCCATGCATTATTTTTTTTGCATGTATTATTTTGCCTCCAAAGCTTTTTGCAATAGCCTGATGTCCAAGGCATACACCAAGTAGGGGTGTTTTGCCTGAAAAATAGTTCACAACTTCCATTGAGATTCCTGCATTTTCAGGTCTGCCGGGGCCAGGAGATATCACAATGGCATCGGGATTTAATATTTTTAACTTATTTATACTTATTTTATCATTTCTAAAAACCTCTATCTTTGAACCTGTATTTAAAATATAATGAACAAGATTAAATGTGAAAGAATCATAGTTGTCAATTACAGCAGTTAACATAAATCACCTCTAAACTCATCAAAGCTATTAAATTGATTTGTAGCAAGACTTATTGCAGCTTCCACTCCCTTTGCTTTGTTTATGCATTCTTCAAGTTCTTTTTCAGGGTCAGAATCAGATACAATACCTGCACCTGCCTGAACTATAAGTTGTCCTTTTTCCATTACAGCTGTTCTAATGGTTATTGCAAGATCCATATTGCCGGAAAATGATATATACCCTGTGGCGCCACCATAAATATTGCGGCTTGAGGTCTCAAGGTCAGCAATTATTTCCATGGCTCGTATCTTGGGTGCTCCGGAAAGGGTCCCGGCAGGGAATGTAGCTTTTAATAAGTCAAATGCATCAATACCATTTTTTAAATCACAGGTTATATTTGAAACAAGGTGCATTACGTGGGAGTATCTTTCTATAAACATTTTTTCTGTTATTTGCACACTCCCGGGCTCTGCAATACGTCCAAGATCATTTCGTCCAAGATCAACAAGCATAACATGCTCTGCACATTCTTTTTCATCATTTAACAATTCATCTGCCAGGAAGCGATCCTGTTGTTCTGTTTTGCCTCGGGGTCGAGTTCCTGCAATGGGGCGGAGAGTTGCGGTTCTGTTTTCCAGCCTGACCATGGTTTCAGGTGAAGAACCTGCAATACATAGGTTTTTGAAGTTCATAAAAAACATATAAGGAGAAGGATTAATATACCTTTGAGCTCGGTATATCATTACAGGATCAGATGGAGCATTACAGATAAAAGGCTGCGAGTATACTGCCTGTATAATATCACCTTCCACAATATGTTTTTTTAATTTTTTTACCCCATTAATATAATCTTGTGCTTTAACCTGGGGCTTAAGCACAAGTTTTTCTTGGTGGGCATGTTTTGATTTGATAAAAGGTTTATTGATAGTTGATATAATGTCTTTAAGCCCTGTCAAAGCACGTTGAAATTCTTTTTCATAATCTTGATTTTCATCGAGATAACAAATATTTAAACATGTAATGGTATGTTTCAGGTTGTCAAAAATTATCATTATTTCAGGGATTATAAAATGTGCATATGCTGTATTGTCAGGTAAGTTTGATGGTATATCTTCAAAAAAAGAAATCATTTCATAGCTGATATATCCTGTTAACCCGCTCCAGAATCTTGGGAGTTCTTTTATCTCTGCAGATTTATATTTTTTTATTAGATGTCTTATCACATTCAGGGGATCTCTGTTGTGTGGAATTGTTTTTGTAGCCCCTTTAGTGATAATCTCAACATTTTTAGAGAATATTTTTATTTCCTGATTGGGAGTTGTACCTAAAAAGCTGTATCTTGCCCATCTTTCCTGCCCCTCAATACTTTCTAATAAAAAAAGGGGTTTGTTTTTTTTATAAAATTTTTGAAGGATTGATACAGGTGTCTCAGTATCTGCAAGAATTTCAATGCACACAGGTATCACATTGAAATGTTTTGCAAGTTCAATAAATTCTTTTTTTTCAGGGAAACTATTTAGAAACATTTTTATCCTATTATAATGTGAGAGATAAAAAAGGCTTACCATTATTAGTGTTTGGCAGCCTTTTTTAAAAATAATCTTAATTTAAATTTTATTGTTTGTCAAGAATTTGTTTCTATAGATAGAAACAAATTTATTTTTTGATAATGCAACTAATAACTAATAATTAT
>CAZTEM010000132.1:0-5462 GCA_964612755.1 uncultured Desulfobacterales bacterium
ACCGAGAATTGCTGTTACAAAAAGGCTTAAGTTGAAAAAATTATAAAAATATCGTATTATTATAATTAAAAACAATAAATTTATGGGATATAAATGGCAAATAAAATTATAATTGCTAATAGAGAAATAGTTCTTCGTGAAGAATTCGACGATTGGGCAATTTTGTTTAATCCTGATAATGGTGAGGGATTTGGGATTAATCCGATTGGAGTATATATCTGGAAACAATTGAATGGGACAAATACTGTATCTGATATAATAACAAAACTCAAAGAAAATTGTCAGGGTGTCCCTGAAGATGCAGAAAACTATGTTAATAAATATCTTGATTCTTTGGTTAAAAAGGGCTTGGCAGGGGAAAAATTGTAGATCATGGCAATAATGTCCACTCCAAGATCTGTTGACCTTGAAATAACTGCAAAATGTAATCTTCGTTGCAAATATTGTTCTCATTTTTTAAGTGAAGGCGATGTTGAAACCGAGCTTAATACTTTTGAGTGGTTGACTTTTTTTGAGGAATGCAGGGAACTTGGTATTATTAATATCCTTTTGTCTGGTGGAGAACCATTCATGCATAAGGATATAAAGACTATTATCAATGGTATTGTTAAAAACAAAATGAGGTTTAGTGCAAACAGCAATGGTGCATTTATTACAGAAGATTTAGCAGTATTTTTATCAGGGACCCATAGATGTGACAATGTGCAGATATCAATAGATGGACATTGTGCAAAAGTCCATGATTCATGCAGGGGAAAGGGATCTTTTGAAAAAGCAATAATTGCCATTGAAAATTTGAGGAGATATAACATTCCAACTTCAATTAGACTTACAATCCACCAGGGAAATATTGATTATCTTGAGGAGATTACACAATTTATTCTCAAAAACTTAAAATTTTCTGGATTTGGAACAAATATTGCAATGTTTATGGGTCTTATGCAAAAAAATACAGATGAAGTAAGTCTCAGTGTTGAACAATATTCCTATGCCATGCAGAAATTGCTGGATTTGAATAAAAAATATAATAATAGAATTAATGCCACAGCAGGTCCTTTGGCAGATGCCATGTATTGGTTGAAAATGGATCGTGCTTTTAAAACAAATGCGTTGCCATTTAAGGGATGTGGAACACTTAATTCCTGCGGATGTGCCAATAGTAAAATCGCTGTCCGGGCAGACGGTGTGATTGTGCCGTGTAACCAGATTGATGGGTATGAACTTGGAAAAATCAATCAGGACAGCCTAAGAGAAATATGGCTGAACAGCCTTATATTGAATCGATTTCGGGACAGGAATAAAATAAGTTTAAAAATGTTTGATGTTTGTAAAAACTGCGAATATATCAATTATTGTCGAGGCGGCTGCCCTGCATCTGTTTATAATGTTGAGAACAGTGTTTTTGTTCCAAGTACAATTGATTGTTTAAAAACTTTTTTAAAAAATAACGGGCAATTACCAGATGAATAAATACCCCTTGACCACCCTTTATTTTTATTTGACTCAAGGTTGTAATTTAAAGTGCAGGCATTGCTGGATCAATCCAAAATATCAGGCTTTAACAGAGAAAATTGTTTCTATAAGTATTGAGAATTTTAATAAATGTATTGATCAAGCATTACCTCTGGGATTAAATAGTGTTAAATTGACAGGAGGAGAGCCTTTTTTGCATCCTCAAATTAATACATTGCTTGATATTATCCATAAAAAAAAATTACGATTAGTATTAGAAAGTAATGGTTGTTTGATCACACCTGAACTTGCAGGCAAAATCAAAAAATGCAAGGATTCGTTTATTTCCATAAGTCTTGATAGTACAGATAAGGAAACCCACGAGTGGTTTCGTGGGGTAAAGGGGTGTCATAAAACTGCTGTTACAGGTCTGAAACATTGTATCAAGGCAGGGGTGCCAACCCAGATCATTATGAGCCTGGTAAAAAAAAATAGAAAACATATTGATGATATGATCAACTTTGCAATAAATACTGGATGTGAATCTGTTAAGTTTAACATTATACAGCCCACAGAACGTGGTAAAAATATTTATAGAAACAATGAAAATCTGACAATTGAAGATTATATAGAAACAGGTCGATATATTACACAGACGCTGCAGCCCAAAACAAAAATCAGGTTGATTTACAGTCTGCCCCCGGCTTTTTTACCTTTAAGTTATATGTTAGGAGGATATAAACAAGGCTGTGGAAGTGGCTGTGCGATAAAAAATATTTTAGGTGTCCTGTGGAACGGCAATATTTCCATCTGCGGTATTGGTGAAAATGTGAAAGAGCTTATTTTAGGGAATATTGATTTAGTGGGCTTGGAAAATATATGGAAAAATAATAGGATAATTAATATGATTAGAAATAGACTGCCAGAAAAAATAGAAGGTGTATGCTCAAATTGTATATTTAAAATGAGTTGTTTTGGATATTGTCCGGCAAATAATTATTATAGTACAAAGAATTTATTTGCCCCGGGCTGGTTTTGTAATAATGCACTGGCGAATAATTTATTCCCTGAAACCAGATTAAAAATTAAAGAAGCATAAGCAGGAGAATAAAATGGAGAAATTAAAATGGGAAATACCTGTTTTAGAAAGTTTTGAAACAGTGGATTCTTTGGAGTGCCATTGCCAGGCAGGGTCTGCTGCAACAGGCAGTTATGATATTTGTAATAGCAATGGCGGTTCTGCTGCCTGGTGGTGTAATGCCAGCGGTGGCTCTGCTGGTGGCTGTCAGAATACAGGAGGAACTCCCTGATTATTATTGCTAAACAGGGAAATTGCAGGATAAAATAATGTATCTTTCATTAAAAGAAAGTGCTGATTTTTCAATAAATATCAAATTTTCTGATTCTCTGAATCAGTTTTATAACATAATATCTGAGCTTTTAAATCTTGACATTACTCAGGATATGAAAAAACCTTTATTATGGATTGCTGAGAATGAGGCTGATGCAGAAAATTGTAGAGCAGTTAAAAGCCCGTTAATAAATAATATTTTTAAATACAGATTTAAAGATAAGTTTTATTTTCTTAAAAGACCTGCAGAAAATAATAATAAATTATGGTATGCAAGCTCGTTGCAGCAGATATTACTTGCAATATCTTTTGTTGTTCACAACGAGCTCATTCCAGAAGGCGGGATTCCAATACATTCTCTGGTTTTGGAGTATAAAGGTCAAGGTGTTTTATTGGTGGGCAAAAGCGGATCAGGAAAGACAACAAGTTATAAAAAAATACAACCGCCCTGGAAAGCCTTGTCCGATGACCATGCTTTTATAGTGAAAAAAGGCAATAAATACAGGCTGCATCCATTTGTTACAATTAGCGAATGTCTGGAGACTAATAATCCAATTCCCAGAGATTTAAATTTTTTTGTTCCTCTGAAAATGATTTTTTTCCTTAATAAATCAGAGAAAGATGAAGTCATTTTAATAAATCAGTCACAGGCAGCTTATGAGTTTTATAATGCTGCAATTGCCTTAATCAAATTCTATTATAAGAATTTTACCACAAACCCTGAGTTGAAAAGTTTTAGAACAAATATATTTAATAATGCCTGTGACATCATCAAATCAGTGCCATCATTTCAGCTTAATGCAAGCCTTGGTGGACGGTTTTGGGAAAAGATTCAAGAAAGACTGGATTATGACATCTAAATTGTCTGATAAATGTTTGACCTTTATTGTTGGATTCTCCATGTTCCCAACTCTTTGCCCGGGAGATGAAATTATTGTTTTAAAACCCGGGAATTTTCAGGTCGGTGATGTTATTGGTTATCATATTGGAAATAAGACCAGCCTGCATAGGATCATAAAGATAAAAAAAGAGAGAATATATACCAAAGGTGATAATAATTTTAATATTGATCCTTATACAATTACACAGACTGATATTATTGGTAAATTAGTAAAGATAAAAAGAAATAACAAAGTTTATAATATTAAAAATAAATTTCCGGGTTATTTAACAGGAAAAAAATGTTTTATTATTAAAACTTTAAAAAAGCCTTTATATGTCTTATTAAAATCCATTTGCAGATTAAAGCCGATCCTCTGGGCTTTTAATAAGATTGGTCAGGCTATTTTTTATAAACGCCTTTCAATTGTCAAATTGACAGATGATCGTTATATGGTTTGCTGTTCGAGACAATGTTGTGGATATTATGATTCTCATAATAAAGAATGGGTATTAAGAAATAGGTTTAAATTGCTTTTTTCCGATACTCAATTGCAAAATATTATTAAGAGAATTGATATGCAAAAAGATTAAAAATATCAGGTATAAATTTTTAACTTGCTAATAATACAAGATAGGTTGTTAATACAGATCCAAGCACCGGTATAATAATTCCACCCCGCCATATACCGATAATAAGGGCAAATCCCATACCAAGGATTACCGCAAGGGGTTCGCCCGGAACCGCATTAAATACGCCTGGAATGATCAAGGCACCTATGGCTGCCACAGGAATACATTTTAAAAAGGCATCCATCCTTTTGGGTAGTTTATTGCTGTTGACCAGAAAAAAAGGTATTAATCTTGGTATATAGGTAACACCAGCCATGGCAAAAATTAGAAAAATAGTATTATCCATTAATGTCCTCTCCTTGTTCCTGTTTTGATTCCGGAAGATAGAAAGAACCTGCCAGGGCAATTATTAATATGCAGATGATTATGTTCCAGCCATTAGGAAACAGGTCAAGCTTTATCAGGATAGTGTTTAAAATTCCCGAAGCAATTACAAGGCACACAGCTTTACCTGAAGTCTTAAGTTCCGGCAGTAAAATGACAAGTAACAGTGAATAGAGCGCAATGCCCATACTTTTAGTTACAATATCCGGTAGGAATCCACCCAGTATATATCCGGCTATTGTTCCCATGACCCATCCTGAGTAAGCAACCATTTGCAGGACAAATATAAATGTTTTAGTGAGTTTTCTTTTTGAAAAGGATAAAACACTGAAAACTTCATCGGTTACACCAAAGGCAATGGGGAAAATATATTTTTTCTCAAATTTTTCAATTTTTGTCGATAAAGACGCACTCATTAAAAAATGGCGGAAGTTTACTAAAAGAGTTGTTAAAATAATACCGCCTGTACCCATGCCTGTTATTAACAGGTTCAGGGCAATAAATTGACTTGCACCTGCAAAAACAACAGCGGAAAATAAAAAGCTTTCCAACAATGTAATACCACAGCTTTTTGCTAAAATTCCAAAGGCTATTGCAGGAGGAGTATACCCTATGAAAATTGGTAAACCACCATTTAGTGCATCCTTAATATCATTATTCATCAATTGTTCTCGTTTTATTTTAATTTTGTTTCCTGATTTATAATAGGCAGTAAAGAATTTAGTCAAGAAAAATTTTATTTTCCCTCGGGATATAGGGCAGGGCATATCAGCAATTCTCGGTCAAAAAATATTAACAGAGCAGATACCCGCTTCAAAAGTCT
>CAZTEM010000133.1:0-5431 GCA_964612755.1 uncultured Desulfobacterales bacterium
CACAAATTATTTAATTTTCGATAGAAAAAATATAAAATATTTATATAATAGAGGCATGAAGGGTGAAAAATGATTGATAATTATAAGAAATTATTATATCGTTTGAAAACTTGATATAAATGAGCAATAAGTTGAAGAAATTGATAATTTTTAGCATAGGGTAAAAAATGAAGATTTTAGTTGGATATAAGGGCGTAAATGTTGGTAAGGATTTGATGAAAATTGCTGTGAAACATGCTAAGGCCTTTAACAGTGAAATATTGATCGCTACATCTCTTTCAGGTGGAGAAAAAACTGAAGGTCAAGAAATAGCCGAAGCTAAAAAGAATCTTGAGCAGGCAAAAGAATATTTTAATGATTTCGGTTTAAAGAGCACAACCCATCTATTGGTTCGAGGACTTGAACCTGGAGAGGATATTGTTAAATTCGCAAAAGAGCAAGATGTCTCAGAGATTATTATAGGGATCAGGAGCCGATCAAAAATGGATAAATTAATTTTTGGCTCTACTGCACAATTTGTTTCCCTTGAAGCTCATTGCCCGGTTCTGACAGTAAAATAGAAATTTGATTTTAATATACCTGTATGAAGAATTACTTATATAATACTATTGAGGGCAGGCTGCTTTTAAGCGGTATTCTATTAAGTTTTTCATTAGCTATTCTCATTACATACTTTGCAATTACAAATACCCATATCGCTGAAATCATGGTGCTTGTTTTGGCTGCTCATACTTTTGGTGGTAGGGCTGCCGGTATCGGCTTGTGTATTTTGAACGGATTTGGCGCTTTTCCGACTATTATATATAATTTTTATCTTGAAATCTTAATTGTCAGCTTTACTTATAGTGGCTTTGTTTTCAGCACAACAAAATATTTAAAGTTTAAATGGCTTACAAAATTAATGGACAGGTTGTCTCAAAAGGCGTTGGAACAAAAGGAAAAAATAAAACCTTTTGGGTGGATTGGTATTTTTCTTTTTGTAATGGCACCATTGCCAGTGACTGGACCTGTTGTAGGATCTATTATAGGCTATATGCTAGGTCTTAGTTTCGTGAGAAATTTTTCTGCTACATTCTTGGGGACTCTAACTGCTATTATTGTCTGGTTCTATTGTTTTGATTTTTTAGAAGAACAATTTCATATGATACAATATGTATTTGCTGCAATCATTATTATTATTTTAATGCCTTACCTGAATAGGATAAAAAAATTTATTTTTGCCGATACAGGTAAAGATACAGGTAAAGAGGAAAAATAATACTTACCTCTATTGCATTTTTCAACCAAGAGTGATATCGCATGATATTGAGAGGTGTTGTTGTTATTGCTGGCTATGAATGAGATGTATTCATGAAAGCGATGATGTGGAAAACTAACTTAATTAACGTTTAAGGAGAGTAAAATGATTTATTTAAAAAAGTCGTTTATTGTTCTATGTGTTATTTGTTTGTTTATCGTATTTTCAACTCCTGTAATGGCTGAAACCAAGGTTAATATCAATACTGCCGATCAAGTTACACTCTGTACTCTAAAGAATATTGGAGATAAATACGCTAAGAATATAATTGAGTATAGAAAAAAGCATAAGTTTAAAAAACCTGAGGAGATTATGAAAGTAAAAGGTATTGGAGAAAAAACTTATGAGATAAATAAAGATCGAATTATTGTTAAGGAAAAAAAGATTAAGGAATAAAGCTTTATTAAAGATTATCCTTAAGACTTGATAAACATAATAATTGTATTATTGTTTTTACCGTGCTTTATAAATTTAAAGCACGGTTTTTTTTATTTGTTTTTTTTAAAAGGAGATTAATATTTTGGATATATCAAAAGGCTATTTAAAAAAGTCTATTATAACAATAATAATTTTTATGGGTTGTCTTACTGCTGTTATTGATTCTGTACTATATATAGGGATAGATAGTTTGTGCTCTGATATCAGACTATTATCAAACAATATCCCTGCCCTTGCAGATCAAATCAATAGGATTCAATTGCTATTTTCTTTTTGGTTTATCCCTTTATCCTCAGTTTTCTTTGTGCTATCCGGTTTTGTTTTATGGCTGGTTCTAAAATTTTTTTTAAGAAGATCCCTTGAACTTTCTTCCCAGAGTAGTTTGACACGAACAAATAAAGACTTTGCTGATAAGAGGCTTGAACAGGAACAAAAACATAGGTTGTTTCTACATATGTTATCAATCCTGCAACGGGAAGGAAGACTTCTAGATTTTTTTAATGAAGATTTGAATGATTATGATGATGAACAGATCGGTATGGCTGTTAGAAGCATTCAAGAAGATTGTAAGAAAGCTGTGCATAAATATATTGCTTTAAAGCCTGTATATGATCGCAAAGAAGGTGATATGATCGAGATCAATGCTGATTTTGATCCTGATTCGGTTAAACTTATCGGCAATGTCTCAGGTGAACCTCCATTTAAAGGAGTTTTGAAACATAGAGGGTGGAAAGCCGGTAAAAAAGAAATCCCGAAATTATCAACAATTAAAAATTCAGCTATTATTACTCCGGCAGAAGTAGAGATTAAATAGGGGGCTCCTTGAATTTGCAAGATAAAAAATTTGTAATCGGTATTGATCTTGGAACAACAAATTGTTCTGTATCTTATGTGGATTTAGTCAAAGCCAGGGAGGGGAAAAATATTAAGACTTTTTATATTCCCCAGTTGACAGGAGACGGTGAGTTTTCAAGAGCCGATGTTTTGCCGTCATTTTTATATATTCCCGGTAAATATGATATCTCTGATGAGTCATTAAGACACCCATGGAAAAAAGATTCAGATCAATTTCCAGGTGTTTTTGCAAGGGATCATGGTGCAAATATACCTTCACGGTTAGTTTCTTCTGCAAAAAGTTGGTTATGCAACCCGAAAGTTGATATGGAAAGTAAAATTCTTCCGTGGGGAGCAGAAGGAGTTGAAAAAATATCCCCGGTCACAGCAACAGCGGAGTATTTAAAGCACATTAAGAATGCGTGGAATCATTTTATGCAAGATGAGGATCAGTTTTTTGAGAATCAATATCTTGTCATTACTGTTCCTGCTTCATTTGATGAAACAGCAAGAGAGTTAACTATAAAAGCTGCTATGAATGCAGGTCTTACTGAAGTTACTTTGCTTGAGGAACCTCTGGCTGCTTTTTATAGCTGGCTTATTGAGCATGAGAATAACTGGCAGAAATATATCAACATAGGTGAACTTATTTTGGTATGCGATGTCGGCGGTGGTACAACGGATTTCACGCTTATTACATTAAAAGAATTTAAAGGAAGCCCAAGATTTGAAAGGCTCGCTGTTGGAGATCATCTGATGCTTGGTGGAGATAATATCGATTATGCAGCTGCAAAACTTGTTGCTTCTAAATTTAAGACACAGCAAACCTTGGATAAAGATAAATGGAAATCTTTATGTTTCAAATGCAGGCAGGCTAAAGAGATAATCCTGGGAGGTGAAAAAGAATCGGTCAGGATAACTTTAAAAGGCGCAGGCAGTTCTTTAATCGCAGGAACTTTAGCTGCTGATTTGATCAAACAAGACCTTGAATCTCTTTTAAATAGACAATTTTTTACTGATTTAAAAAATACTGGGATCAATCAAGCCATGCCAGAGGAGATGTTGAAGCATAAAAAAGAAAAGGTTATTTCAGACTTTGGTCTTTTATGTGAAAAAGAAGAATCCATCTCCAGGCATTTGATAATGTTTTTGGAGAAACATCGGGAAAGTATTAAAGCAACCCTTGGAAAGCTGCCTTGTCCAGATCATATTCTATTTAATGGCGGGGTCCTTAAACCGAAAATTGTTCAGGAAACAATACGAAGTTCTGTGGGCAACTGGTTTGAATGTGATAGTGATAACACAATTGGAATATTGAATAGTAACAGTCTTGACCTTGCTGTCAGCCTGGGAGCGTCGTATTATGGTCTCGTGAAAACTGGGATTGGTGTTAAAGTAGGAAGCGGGAGCCCGAGAAGCTATTATATCGGTGTATCAGAAGGTAAGTTAAAGGAAAAAAAAGCAATTTGTATTGTTGAGCGAGGACTTGATGAGGGGACAGATATTGAACTCCCAGGAAAAGAGTTTGAAGTCATGGCAAATCAACCTGTTAATTTTGATGTTTTTAGTTCAAGTTTCCGATCAGGAGATTGTTCCGGAGATATTGTTGGAATAGATGATACCCTGACACCTATGCCATCGTTTAAAACAATCATTAATTTTGGGAAAAATATTGAAAAGAAAAGTATCCCGGTCATAATTAAAGCAGGGTATACTGAGATGGGGTCTCTTTCCATGTGTTGCAAGTCTATGGTTAGTGATCATGAATGGAAATTGCAATTTCAATTAAGAAATCAGAATCCTATAACAGCACATATTGATGGAGGAGAAATTTTTTCTCAAGAAATTGTGGATAAGGCTTGTTCATTAATCGATAAATATTTTTCAAAAGAGATGGCCTCATCATTTAATATACAGAAGCTTGTAAAAAACATTGAGGAGTATACTGGAAAGAAAAAAATAAAATGGTCTTTTGGTTTGCTAAGAGCCATGGCTGACAAGTTGATTCAAAATGAAAACGCTAGAAAAATTTCACCTGAACATGAGCAGACGTGGTTAAATTTTACAGGGTTTTGTATTCGTCCTGGTTTTGGCGATGCTTTTGATGATATGAGAATAAAAAAACTCTGGAAAATATATTTGTCAGGATTGATTTTTTTTAAACATAAGCAAAATCGGCTTGAATGGTGGATATTTTTGCGGAGAATTGCAAGTGGTTTTAATGCCGGGCAACAGAGGCAAGTTTTCCAGAATTCCAGACAATATATTTTATTAAAGGAGAAAGGTTCAAAAATAAAGGTTGCTCCCCAGGAATATATTGAAATATGGATGGCTTTAGCAACCTTGGAAAGGCTGCTTGTAAAAGATAAAGTTGTATTGGCAAAAAAACTGCTGAAAGATTTAAAACCCGGGAAAAAGCAAAGTCAGCTTTTTTGGTGTTTATCAAGAATAGGTGCCCGGGAGCCTTTTTATGGTTCTATTGACAGGGTTGTGCCGCCAAAAGAAGTTTCTAATTGGCTTAGAAGGATATTGAAAAATAATTGGAAAGATATTGAGCAGGTTTCTGCAATGGTGATCCAATTGGTGCGTAAAACAAATGACAGGACAAGAGATATTGATGATGAATTTATAAAAATTGTTATTGATTGGTTGACTGAACGTGGTGTAAAGGGTGAAATTGTCACTATTGTCAAGGAAAAAACAGAATTAAAACTTAAGGAACAGGGCAGAATATTTGGAGAAACTTTACCTATAGGATTGGTTTTAAAAAATAATATTAAAAATATCAGTTAATACTAAAAAAGTGTTTGACAAAATCATAAACCAGGTGTATATTCATCAGGTTTTTGTGAAATTTAATTT
>CAZTEM010000134.1:0-5267 GCA_964612755.1 uncultured Desulfobacterales bacterium
TCATTTTTTGGGAGCACACCTTGCATTTTTTGCTTTTGAACCATTTGTTAAAAAGTGCTTTATAACTCATGTGGTAATCTGATACCTGATGGTTCATTCAGAATTCCTTAAAAATTGATATTAAAAGTGATTCAATTAAACAATTATTACCTTGTCAGCTTTATGTAGTCAATAGCCAGTAATTCTTGGTCAAAAATTATTTTTAAGGCTAACAGGTATAATCAGATGTAATATAGTTAAAATACCTACATAGAAATTTTGTAAGCCTGGTTATTATAAAAAAATAAATGGAAGAAGTGAGGCTTGGATATGCTTTTGCAGTTTAAGTTTCGATTGAAACGGATGCACTGCAAAAGCATATCCAAGCCTCACTTTACCCGATCTTATACCCTGAAAGACAATATAAAATTGTTCTATAATGACATATATACAGGTGTCTTGCTCTGTTCATATTTTTTTGACCGAGGATTATTGAGCCTATAGCGATCAAAGCTTTTCTCAGACAGGGTTGTTTTAAGTGTCCCTGCAAGATATAGCGTTTTATTAAGATGATTTCTGAGTTCAAATTCTATATTGTTTCCATGCCTGACAGCGCCAACAACAGCTTTACCGGGCAGGAACAAGGGTTTTTTAAAAGATACGTCAATGGATAAAATAAGCCATTACCTTTTAGACGTTTTTATATTCCTTGTATACTTGCATTTAGGATAATTAGAGCACCCAAAGAAATAATTACCAGCATATTTTCCCTGTTTTGCTAATTTTTTTTGCAGGTTAGCTCCACATTTTGGACAAATATCAGTCTTTGAATACCTTTGATTTAAGTTAGCTACATGTTCTTTTGTCGAAATATTTAAATTTTTTAATTGTACAATTTTACGCTGAAATAAATTTAAATCTGATTTTGAAAATACAATACTTTTGAAGCGTTTAATATAAGCACTGAGCCCTGAAGTCATAACATTGTCAGGGAGTTTTGTTTTTAGTTCAGTTGTATTCCCAATAAAAAATATAATGGAGTGAACATTATAATGATCGACATTTAGATGTTTTGCTAATGTTTTTGTATGACAAAAATTTTGATGTAGTGGGTTTTGGAATTTAAATTTTTTGCCATACAAAAGTTGCGTCCAGTATTTTGATTTTTCATTTCCGAATATCCAGCCGTTATAGTTTTTTGTTTCAATGACAAAAATGCCAAACCGAGAAAGCAAAATATGGTCTATCTGGGTTGTTCCATTATTAATAGGTATGATGATGTTATGAAAACGTAAATATTTGTTACCAAGTTTCATCCACATCCCAAACTGGGTTTCTTTTTCTCCTAACCAACCTTTAATTATCGATAGCACCATATATATCTTTCAAACTAAAATGTCACTATTCCATTTGTAGTTAATAGCCAAACAACCCCAGCACAGTTTAGTAAAACGGTAAACCAAAGAACAATGCGGAAGGAAACCTTTTTTGATTTGTGACGTAAGGTTTGCTGAGCTATAAGCGCACCAGGCCATCCTCCAATTATAGCAAGTAAATGTAAAGTGATTTCGGGAGTGCGCCATTTGTTTTTTTTTGCTGCTGATTTATCTAAGCCATATTTTAAGAAGGTTAAAAAACTGGCTGTTAGATAAACATATATAAGGAGAGGAGGTGCTTTGCCAATCAAAACAGCAAGGGTAACAATAGCAAGAAACGAAAGGGCAAAAGTAAGTGAAAACAGACCTCGTGGCTTTTGTCCGGTTTTATCTCCTGCCAAAATAGCATTTTTTGCACATATACGGTTTTCCGTATCATGTGATAAAGTATAAACAACTGTTTGGTTTAGTTGAGGGCGCTTATTTCGGTTGCTAAAATCAGTAATATGAATGAAAATCTGCTTGCCTCCCCTATTAGGAGTGATAAACCCGAATCCTTTTTCATCATTCCAAGTTGTAATCTTTCCTTTAATGCGCATGGGCTGAACCTCAAAAGGTTAAAGAGTTTGTAAAAACTAGTTTTTACAAATCAGTAATTATTTTCTGGCAGGTTGTTTTAAGTGTCCCTGCAAGATACAGCGTTTTATTAAGATGATTTCTGAGTTCAAATTCTATATTGTTTCCATGCCTGACAGCGCCAACAACAGCTTTACCGGGCAGGAACAAGGGTTTTTTAAAAGATACGTCAATGGATAAAATTTCATTTTCAATGAATTGGTTTTCTATTTCCTGAACAGTTCTGGCAAGGGACCACATTCCATGGGCAATGGCGTGCTTAAACCCGAACATTCTGGCAAAAAGGTTTGAAAGATGGTGGGGATTGCAATCGCCTGAAACCCTGGCATATTCCCTGCCAATATTATCAGGGATATCAATATTGGAAATTATGGGTAATAACTGGTTTTTTTTCTTTGTTAAAGTTCTTTTTCTATAATTCTTATTTTTTGATAAAAAAGTTGAAAGCCCTTCCCAAACAAGCTCTTGCTTGCTGGTTAATTCAAGTTTACAAATTATTTCAAAACCTTTTGAGTTAAAATTCACCTGATCAAGCATAAGTTTTGCATTAAGGATTTCATTTTGGTAAATTTTTCTTTTTTGAACAATCTGCTGTTTTGTATGGATAAGACCCATGGGTATAAGAGGAAAAAAAGGAGATACAATGTATTTTCCTAAAAGTCCTATGAAAAGGGATTGAAAAAACACCATGGGCACGTGCTCTTTAAAGGTCTCAGAGGTTTTGCAAGGATTGCATATTTTATTAAAATGCATGATTTTGTCTGAATCAAGGGAAATATTATTGCGCAGACCTGTAAATTTATTAAATTGAATGTTTTTTGGAGAATCAATTGAAGGACGTAATATGGAAAGCCCTATACCTTTGAGTAAAACCCAGGGCATAAAAGGCATTCGGGATAATTTAATTATTTTTTCAGGGTCAGAAAGTTTAATTTTTTCCATGAATAAAACACCTGAATTAATTGGTTCTGATTTTTATCTTCTTTTTTTGAAGATATGTTTTTACAGAATTTATGGGTATTTCCTTTCTATGGAAAATACCCGCGGCCAGGGCTGCCTCACTTTTTGTTTTTGTGAAAACTTCATAAAAATGATCTTCTTTGCCTGCACCGCTGGATGCAATAACCGGAATGGAAACTGCATTTTTTACAAGGTTAATAAGGTCAAGATCAAATCCTGAATTTGTTCCGTCCCTGTCAATGGAGTTTATTAAAAGTTCGCCTGCACCAAGGGCTTCACAGGCTCTGGCAAAGGCAACAACATCAATATCTTTTTTTTTACGCCCGCCTTGTATTGTGCATTGATACCAGCAATATTTCTCTCCTGATGGTCCAGGTGCTGGCGAGGATATTATACAAGGTTGAAAGGGCATATTTTCAAGCTCTTGAGGGGTTTTGACACATACTTTGATGGGGTCAATGGAAATAACCACAGCTTGTCTGCCAAAAATCTCAGAGATTTCTTCAATGGAACTTTTCCCGGTTTTAATATTGGTCTTAAGATATTGTTCGGCAATTTCAACAGCATCACTGCCAATGGAAATTTTATCTGCGCCTGCTCTGAAATAAGCTCTTGCAACATCAACTGCCTTATATTCTATATTATTATTGTCAGTATAGTCTCTAATCCCTCCGCCTATGGTAAGGGGCACAAAAACATTTTCAGAAGTCTTTTTTAAAACTTCAATCATTGGCAGATCTTTTAAAGGAAAGTCCCGAAATCCTGTAATATTTAAAAAGGTAATTTCATCGGCTCCCTGCTCATAATAGTCTTTTGCAAGTTTAACAGGTTTGCCAAGATTTCTGACATCGCCTTTTTCCCTGACATCATATTGATCACCTTTGGTTACAACAAGGTCTCCATTGTTATTTGATCTTACATCAAGACAGGCAACAATCCTTTTTGCAAGTCCGGATTCTTTTTGTTTATTTAAAGTTTGTCCTGATCCCGGTTGAATAATTTTATGTTTACTATTAAGGGAAATAAAATTATCAAGGAGCTGTAAGCCGTATTTGCCGCTCTTTTCCGGGTGGAATTGGACACCAATAATATTGCCGCAACTCACAGAACTTGTAAATTCATATTCATAGGGAGTGGTTGTCAGGATATCAGATTCCCTGTCAGGAACTACATGGTATGAATGCACAAAATAAAACCTTGCCTGGGCAGGAATATTGTGAAAAAAAGGCGAATTTTTTTTTTGAAAAATATTGTTCCATCCTATATGGGGCACGGCAAGGCTGATATTAAAGCGTTTAACATGTCCCTTAAAGATGCATAATCCTTTGTGACGGGCAAATTCTTCACTTGTCTCAAATAAAGATTGAAACCCAAGGCATATACCAAGAAAGGGGCGGTTTCCCTTTAAATATTTTTTTAAAGGTTCGAAAAATTCTTTTTCCTTAATTGTTTTTATCATGTTGCCATAATGACCAACACCTGGAAATATGAGTTTTTCCGCATTGAGAATATCTTCGGGCTTTTTAATAATATTTACTTTCTGCCCAAGGGATTGTACAGCATTAATAACACTTCTTACATTGCCTGCACCATAATCAAGAATTGAAATCATTTGTTTCTCTTTATTTTATTTGGAAAGATTAAAAATATTATTCAATACAGGGAATTTTATTTAAAGATTCCAGAATATCACCTGTCAAGTTGATTGCTTTTCCTGTGTTATCAGCAATGACAAAAGTTATATCTGCTTCAATACAAAGTTTACCTGTGGTTTTATTTATTATTTCCTGTTTAAATACAGCACTTCTATTGTTAATTTTGCTGCGTCCTGATTTGACTATAATAATATCATTGACCTTGGCAGGGCTCCTGTATGAGATGTTTATATTTACAACAAAAAAAGAAAGCCCGCTGTTTAAAAAATCATTCAGGTCCATATGTTCTTCAACAAGCTGCCATCGTGCCTCTTCTAAAAACTCAAGATATCTTGCATTATTTACGTGCCGGTATAAATCAGTATGATAACCCCTGATTTTTATTTTTAAGTCCATTTTTTTTCCTATTCTATTTTTATTCAAACGCTATACATATCACTGTTTTATAGTATATTACAACAGCAATTCTCGGTCAAAAATTATTTTAAAGATTAACAAGTGTAATATAGTCAAAATATTCACATACAATTTTGTCTTTTTGGTTATTATAGAAAAATAAAAGGAAGAAGTGAGGCTTGGATATGCTTTTGCAGCTTAGGGTTTCATTTGAAACAGATGCGCTGCAAAAGCATATCCAAGCCTCACTTTACCCGATCTTATA
>CAZTEM010000135.1:0-3522 GCA_964612755.1 uncultured Desulfobacterales bacterium
ACAGCAAATCTTGATACAAAAACATCAGATTTAATAATCAGTATTATGAAAAAGATAAATAAAAGAGATAAAACAACTTTTATTTTTTCAACCCATGATCAACGCCTTTTGGATCAGATGGGAAGGCTCATAAAGCTTGAAGATGGGATAGTGATTGAACAATAACTTATTTTGGGAGATAAAAAATGAATCAATGGATTAAAATTGCGTTTAGAAATATTATTAAAAACAGGCGAAGGTCATTCATGACTTTGATCGCTATTGCCCTGGGATTTACAGCAATAAATCTTTTCAGTGGATACACTCACAACACTTATGAAGGTTTAAGACTGTCTGCCATACGAGGTGCTGGAATAGGGCATTTGACAATATATAAAAAAGGGTGGAATAAATATGGGAAATCCGACCCTGAAAAATATATGCTTAATCAAAAAGAAATCAAAAAAACAATTGAGATCGTTGAAAATATTGATGGAGTACAGCTTGCAACACCACGCTTGAGCATATCCGGTATTGTATCCAATGGCAGCAATTCAACCATATTCATGGCAGAAGGTGTAAAACCTCTGGATGATAAAAAGATTTTAGGAAGGTTTTATGATTTTCGACCAATAGTTGGAAACACCTTAAGCGATAAAAAAGAGTATGGTGTGCTTATGGCAACTGATCTTGCAGAATACCTCAGATTAAAGCCCGGCAATGATGCAGTTATAATGGGGGCAACCCTGGATGGGCAGCTTAATGCCCTTGATATTCAAATATCAGGAGTTTACGACACAGGTGTTGATGCGATAAATGATAAATTCATTAAAGTCCCCTATAAATTTGCACAATCACTTTATGATTCAGACAAGGCTGACAAAATAGTTGTTCTGCTTGATAATTGGAAAAATACATTAATTGTTAAAGATCAGATATTGAAAAAACTTAAACAAAATTCAATTGAGTGTGAAATTAAAACATGGAAAGACCTGTCTGTATTTTACACAAATGTCAAAAATATGTTTGATATGATTTTTCTTTTTATTTTTTCAATTGTTCTTGTGATTGTAATCATGAGTACTGTTAACACAATGGGAATGTCAGTGATTGAAAGAACAAGGGAGATAGGTACCTTGCGTGCTCTTGGTGCAAAAAGGCGTACAATAAACATGTTATTTGCCATTGAAGGTGCAATGATAGGATTTATAGGAAGCGTTGCAGGAGCTGTTTTCCACCTTGCAATAGTTTTTACCATAAAAGCCGTAAGTCCAAGTTATACACCTCCGGGATGTTCATCTCCTGTACCTTTACTGGTGGATTTTTTGCCGGGTAATATTGTTTTTATGTTGTGCTGTATGATTTTTCTTGCATTTGCAGCAGCTATTTTACCTGCAAGGCAGGCTGCAAGACAAAATGTGGTTGAAGCTTTAGGACATGTCTAGAAATATTTAATAATTATGGGAGATTCCATGAAATATATAAGAAATATACTAGTATTTTATTTTGCAATAAGTATTTTTACATTTAACCTGTCATTTGCTGATAATAATTTTTCACCTGAACAAATTTTATACTCTGCTGACCTTGCAAGGGGCAATACTAAAGGGCTTGAATGGATAATTAAAATAGATGCAATTGAAAATGGAAAAAGGCAGAAAAACACTCTGCTGCTTAAGGCAAGCAGACAGAACTCTTTGGCTGAGTATTTATCTCCTGCAAAAGTCAAAGGGCGAAAGCTTTTAATGCAGGATAGAAATATGTGGTTTATCAAGCCCGGATTATCCAAGCCTGTGCCTATTTCTCCGAGACAAAAACTGCTTGGCGGTGCATCCAATGGTGATATTGCTTCAACAGACTACTCAGGAGACTATACAATTACGGATTTTTCACAAGATGCCAGGTTTAACAATCAGTCCTGCTATCTGTTTGATCTAAAAGCAAATAATAAAAAAGTAACCTATGACAAAATAAAATACTGGGTATCAAAAGAAAATTTAACAGGCGTTAAAGCAGACTTTTTTACTATCTCGGGCAAATTGTTTAAAACAGCCACATTTGAATATAAAATTATAATTAAAAACAAGCCAAGATTATTTGTATCAAAAATGGTAATTAAAAATTCTTTGCTGAAAAATAATGTTACAACCATGTATTATTCCAAGGTGAAAATCAAAACAATCCCTGCCTCGACATTTAATCTTAATTTATTAACAAGATAAAACAGGGGATATTTAATATGGATAAAAAATATAAAATCACATTATTATTAATGGTTTTTATCCTTGGTTTTAATTTCAATGTTTCCATTGCAGGGCAAATATCTGAAAATTTTATAAGTGAAATAAAAAACAGATATAAATTTAATATGAATGTGCTTTTGACAGGTGAGAAAATAAAACCTGCAGATTCAAGCCAGAACCCTGAAAATGATTTTCTCAAACTCAATGATTATACCCAGACTCTGATGGTGCGCCCGGATTTTTCTCTTAGTTATAAAAACCTTTATTTGAGTGTAAAACCAAGAATATATCTTGAGTATAAACAATTTAAAACAGGTACTCAAAAAGGAAGAGATGAAAAAGATATTGATGTCTTTATAAATGAGTACTGCATACAATATATGGCAACAGACAAGTTGTTTTTTGCCTTTGAAAGAGAGTTTTTGCAATGGGGACCATCTTTTTTATCATCGCCTTCCAACCCGTTTTTTCTGGACAATAACAAGGCAAGACCGGATTATGAAGGAAAAGGAAAAGAGTTTGCAACGGCAATATTTATACCGAATTTTTCCTGGACTTTTTCACTACTTGCAAACATTGGCAATGGTACATTATCTGACAATTATAATGATTTTGAAAAAATATATGCCATCAAAACAGATTATTCATCAAATAATGGGTATGCAAGCATTATTTTATCCTTTAAAGATGGAGATACTGCCAAAGAACGACTTGGCATGCTTGGAGGTTTTACTGCAAGTGATGCTTTACTTGTTTATGGTGAAGCAGGTTTTCAGAAAGGATCAGATGTATTATACCCGGTTTCAGACAATACAAATCCTTTTCAATATTCAATGAAACAAGACCATGGCAATAAAAATAAAATTTTTTCAACACTTCTTGTGGGAAGTACATATACATTTGAATCAGGGTCAACCCTGACATTGGAATATCTTTTTAACCAGGCAGGATATAGTGATAATACAGCAGCTGATTATTATAAATTAAGGCAGCGTGCCCACGATGTTTACTATGATCCAGGATATATCCAGGGTCTTTCAAGGCAAACGCTGGGGCAGACCATGGATAATAATTTAATATTTTTACGGAAAAATTATTTCATGGCTCAATATATACAAAAGGACATTTTTGATATTTTTGATTTAACATTGCGCTTTGTTCATTGTGCAGATGATCACTCCTCAAGGTTATTATCATACATGGATTTTTATGCAGGTGATAATACAAGATTTTTCACATCATCAACAATTAATCTTGGAAATCATGAGACATCATTCGGGTCAATATTTGATTATTCACT
>CAZTEM010000135.1:3622-5243 GCA_964612755.1 uncultured Desulfobacterales bacterium
ACCTTTTTTTTTCAATATTAAAACCTGCTACAGCATTAAAACAGATAATACTTTTGGCAATCTGTGTTGTAATCGGCTGTTCTTGCGGACTTTTTCTGTTTTCTTTTTTGTTTAATATTGAAATTACTGAATTTTACTCATATTTATTTGTGGGGTGCATATTTGGTATGGTTATTTCATATTTTTTTATTGCCCATGAAAAGATTTCTCAATTAAAAATTGCAAAACAAGAAGAAGAGCTTAAAAGTATTTTTCTTGAAAAGGAAAATATCCAGGCAAACCTGAGATCTCTTCAGGCACAGATAGAACCACATTTTCTTTTTAATTCACTCTCCACAATTTTGAGCCTGCTTGATACTGATGTGAAAACAGGAAAGCATATGCTTGAAAACTTGACAAGATTTCTGCGCACTTCCCTTAAGCACAGCCGAAAGGAACACAATACCCTGGAATATGAAATTAAAACAATTGAATCATATCTTGAAATTAATAAAATCAGGATGCGTGAAAGATTAAAATTTACAATTACCATGCCGGAAAAATTAAACAATTTTTCTTTTCCTCCAATGCTTATTCAACCTATTGTGGAAAATGCTATTAAACACGGCATTGAACCAAAAGTTGAAGGCGGAACTATTTTGATTTCCATAACAGAGCAGACAAATTATGACAATAAACAAAGATCAGATAAGCTGGTGATTAAAATCGCTGATACAGGGGCAGGGCTGAGTTCGGATTTATCCTTTGGCATGGGGCTTAATAATGTAAAAGCCCGGCTTAAGGCTTTATATGGAGACAAAGCATATCTCTCTTTTAAGGATAATAAGCCCTGTGGGCTGATAGTACAAATCAAGGTGCCTCTATGGGAAATATAACAGCATTAATAGCTGATGATGAAGATCAGTTAAGGTATGAACTTAAGAAAAAACTTGGGAAAATATGGCCTGACCTTGAAATATGCTGCGAAGCTGAAAATGGAATAAAGGCTGTAAAACTTGCAGAAAAGCACAGACCTGATATTGCATTTTTAGACATCAGGATGCCTGGTAAATCAGGACTTGAAGCAGCAAAAGAGATAAATTCCATCTGTAAAATTGTGTTTATTACAGCCTATGATCAATATGCCCTTGATGCTTTTGACAATGAAGCCCTTGATTATATTTTGAAACCAATTGAAGATTCAAGACTTGCAAAAACTGCCCGGCGGCTCAAAAAACAGCTTACCTCAAAGGAAAATAAATCCCTTAAATCTTCGGACAATATAGATAAAATATTGCAAAAAATTTCCAGGGCAATACCGGAATTACAAGGGAAAAAGCACTTGCAATGGATCAAGGCACAGCACAGAGATACAATTGAGCTTATATCCGTGGAGACCATCAACTATTTTAAAGCTATGGATAAATATACAACCTTATTTACAAACGATAAGGAGTACCTGATCAGAAAAACCATAAAAGATCTTGAAAAAGAGCTTGATCCTGAAATGTTCTGGCGGATTCACAGAGGTACTATTGTTAAAGTATCTGCAATAACAAAAGTGAGCCGTTCAATCACTGGTAAATATATAATAAAAGTTTCAGGAGAAGAAAATCCCTTAACAGTCAGCCGTTCCTATATT
>CAZTEM010000136.1:0-5192 GCA_964612755.1 uncultured Desulfobacterales bacterium
TTTGTTTAAAGCATTCCTGAATCAGACAGATTAAATAAATCCAATTGTTCAGCAATTTTAGGCTTGATTTGTTTTTTAAAATTATTGGATTGGTGATGTTTAAGGTTGTCTTCAATATTTTGTAAAAAACGGGATTTTTTTCGATCACAGGTTTTCCCGAATATCATGCGTTTTTTTGCATGGGTAAGACAGAGGATATCTTCAGCTCTGGTCATGGCAACATAGAAAAGGCGTTTTTCTTCTTCAATGTCATCTATGGTTGTTCCATCCATTGAAAAAGGAATCAGAGTTTCTTCAAGACCTGTAACAAAGACAACTGGAAATTCAAGCCCTTTGGACGCATGGATTGTCATAAGGGATACTTTTTCAGCTTTGGATTCAAAAAAATCCTGATCATGCATTTTGATTTGAAGATTGTCCATGGTTTGATCCGAGGATTTTTTGCTTACGGACTGGAAAGGTATATTGGCTTTTTCAAATATTTTTTCAAAGACCAAAGCCTGTTTTTTTGTGCGGAAAAGAATTGCAAAATCAGAAAAAGAGTATTCTTTTTCAACCTTTGTTTCCAGAGAATCTATTGATAAAAAAGATATACCTCCCACAAGGGTTTCAATCATTTTCCCCACTGAAACAGCTTCTGCTTTATCTGTCATGGCTTCCATCATGATAATTTTTTCCTGATTCCCTGCATTATTCTCCCGGAACGCTGAAAAAATTTGCTGTTTGGTGCCTGATTTGTCATTATTTGTGATTAATTGAAAGGAAGCATCTAAAATTGTCTGGGTTGATCTGTAATTTTCAGTTAATGTTATTTTTTTACTGGAGGGAAAATCCTTGGCAAATTGTTTAAAATATTTATTGTCAGAGCCTCGAAATCCATAAATTGATTGGTCAGGGTCGCCTATGACCATGAGATTCTCCCCTTTATCTGCAATAAGTTTTATCAGGATATACTGGGCTTTGTTAATATCCTGATATTCATCTACAAAAATATGGGTGAATCTTTGCTGCAATTGTCTTAGAATATCATTGTTTTCCCTAAGAAGGTTAACAGCCAATAATATAAGGTCTTCATAATCAACAAGGTTATCCTGTGCCATGAGAGTCTCATATTTTTTCCAGATATCATGAATATGATTTGTTTTTAAACAATTTTTAAAGGAATTAAGATTCTGTTTTTCCTTTTGAATTATAAGATCAGCTTTTGAAGGCTTTATGCCGGTGTTTTTGCAGGCCTGTTTAATAAAACTTTCCCTTGTGTCATTATCTGCAATTTCAGATTTAAACAAAGAGGATTCCTTTAGAATCATAAGGCAGAAAGAATGGAATGTTGCTGTACATACAAGATGTTTATTTTTTCCCCGGAGCATTTTTCCTATTCTCTGCTTCATCTCGTTTGCTGCCTTATTGGTAAATGTTAGCGCAAGAATAGAAGAGCTGCTGATGTTTTGCTTTGATATAAGGTGAACAATTTTTTCAGTGAGAGTCCTGGTTTTACCTGTTCCGGGACCTGCTTCAACTATCAAAGGGTGGTCATGGGACAGAACAATTTTTGTTTGTTCCTTATTTAATTTTTGAGTCTTTTTTCTTTTTTTTAAAGTTTTTTTTCCGGTGGTCTGTTTTGCAGCAGGTTTGTTTATGGAAACTTGTGATTTTTTACCTTTAGGTATGCTGGCAGTACCAAAAAGAGTCTGGTCTTCTCCTTTAAGCTTTAATTTCTCAAGAGTTGTAAATATTTTTATTTTGCCGAATTCACCATCAAATCCGGGTGAGGCAGAAACCTTTCCCTTTCTTATTTTTTCTATTGCTTTGGAAAGAAGAGGTATATTTGCTTTTTTAATATCTTTAATATCCTTTGTAAGAAGGATTTCAAGTTCAGGTCCAAGGGTCTCAACAGCTTTATCATAATTTGTATTTACAGTTTTTGTGTTGGGACCGACCTCAAATATTTCGGAAAGTATATCAGCAAGAGGGACAATGGTTTTGTACCCATGTCTGTTTTCAGGAATGTATCCTTCTTGTCTGTCAGCAAGCTTTTGTACCCGGTTTAAGACTCCAAGAGTCATGGGTTTACCGCATTTGGGGCAAATTCCATCAAGCTTAAGAGTCTCTACAGGGTTAAGGCAGACATTGCATTTTCTATGCCCGTCAAAATGGTATTTTCCAAGTTCAGGGTGCATATCAATTGTTCCGGAATATTTTTTTAAATCTTTATTTTTCAGGGCATCCCGCATACCAAAATATGAAAGCTCAGTATTAAAGATTGAAGCATTCCTGCCCACAAACCGTGGCGAATGTGCATCGGAATTTGAAACAAAACTTAAATTGTCAAGATCCTTAATCCGCCAATTCATGGGAAGATCAGAAGAAAGACCTGTTTCTGCTGCAAAAATATATTTACTCAATGAACCAAAGCATTCATTGATCGAATCAAACCCTGATTTTGATCCGAACATTGAAAACCAGGGCGTCCAGATATGTGCCGGGATAAAAAATCCTGTATCATCCACATTCAGCATAAGTTCAAGCAGGTTTTCAGCACTGAGTCCAAGTATGGGGCGACCGTCTGATTTAATATTACCTATTTTATCAAGTTTTGAATTAAACCTTTGCACAGATTCAATACCAGGGAAAAAAATCAAATTATGATTTTTTCTGACACGGTCATTTTTTTTATAAATGCTGCTTATTTCCGTTTGAAGAATAAACCTTACTTTATTGCCTCTACAGGATTCAGGAATATTTTTATTAAGCTTGTCTGCAATTTCCTGTTTTAATTTGAAAAGCCCTGGTTCTGCAGGCTCAAGTTTTTCTTCAATCTCTGCTATCCAGGCAGGAAAAGTAAAGTCGCCTGTCCCGATAACAGAGATCCCTTTAATCAGGGCAGCTTGATATATATGCTCAAGGTCAAGGTTTTTAGCTGTTGCCCTGGAATATTTGGAATGGATGTGAATATCAGCAATAAATTGTTCAGACAAGGCATACTCCAGGTTGATTTATTTATTTTTTTCCATGATATTTCTATGGGCCATTAATCTGATTGCATTTATTTTAATGAATCCTTCTGCATCTTCCTGATTATAACCGCCTTCAATGTCCATGGAAGAAAGATCCTGATTATAAAGAGACGAAGGGCTTGTCCTTGCTATGGGATAAGCAGTGCCTTTATAAAGCTTTAATGTTACCTGACCATCAATAACCTCCTGGCTTTTATCAATGGCACTCATGAGAAAATCCATTTCCGGGCTGAACCAGAAACCATTGTAGACAAGTTCTGCAAATTTTGCAGACAGCATATCCCTGAGGCGCATTACTTCCCTGTCCATGGCAATTCCTTCAATGTCTTTATGGGCTTCATGGAGTATGGTGCCGCCCGGAGTCTCATAAACACCCCTTGATTTGATTCCCACAAACCGATTTTCAACCATGTCAAGGCGGCCTATACCATTTTTCCGTCCAAGCTCGTTTAAATATTCAAATAATTGAAGCGGATCTGTTTTGCTTGTATTGTCTTCCAGATTGGTAACCCTGACCGGCATGCCGTCTTTGAATTCAATTTCAATATTTGTGGGTTTATCAGGTGCATTTTCCGGTGATACAGTGTGGGAATAAATTGATTCTTCACACACATTGGAAGGGTCCTCAAGAATGCCTGCTTCGTGGGATATATGCAGCAGGTTGTCATCTTCGCTGTATGGTTTTGATGCAGTCTGCTTGGTCTGAATGCCGTGCTTTGCAGCATAATCAAGAAGATCTTTTCTGCCCTTGAATGTGTCTAAAAACTCAGCATTTTTCCAGGGAGCTATAACCTTAATCTGTGGATTTAATGCATAATACGATAATTCAAATCTAACCTGGTCATTACCTTTTCCGGTTGCTCCATGGGCAACAAATTGAGCTCCCACCTGTTTTGCAATTTCAATTTGTTTTTTTGCAATTATGGGACGGGCTATGGCAGTCCCTAAAAGATATCTGCCTTCATAAATAGTATTTGCCTTATAAACAGGGAAAATATAGTCAGTGACAAATTCTTTTTTCATATCTTCAATAAAAACCTTGCTGGCACCAATTTTTAAAGCTTTTTGTTCTGCTTCTTTAAAATCTTCCTTTTGACCGATATCAGCCATATAGGCAAAGACCTCATATCCTTGCTCCATAAGCCATTTTAATATAACAGAAGTGTCAAGACCGCCTGAATAGGCTAAGACAACTTTTCCTTTTGACATAATATGTTTCCTTTTATAAATTGTTTTAAATTAATGATCTGTATCATGAAAATAGATCAACAATGGTGAAAAAGTCAATATCCATGGGAATAATTATTTTTTTGTTGCAATGTATATTGCAAATAAGGTGAGCAGGACTCCCATCCAGTTAATAATGCTTGTAGGGCGTTGGAAAAAAATTACATCCCAGACAAAAGCAAGTGCAGGCTGGATTAAAAGTATTAAGCCTGAATATGATGTTTTTACATGGGGCAAGGCATTGGTGATAAGTATCCAGGCTGTAACCTGGCTGAAAAGCCCAAGTGCACCCAATACCAATAAGCTTTTTATGCCTGGTATTATAAAACTGTCTTGGGACAGAACCATTTCTATTCCAAGAAAAAATGCTGTAACAAGAGATACAAGCATGAGAACATAAAAAAATGATGCCTTGTTCATGCCTTTTTGGAGTTTTTTCAGGGAGAGTAAAAATAAGGCATAAAAAAAAGCCGTGAGAAAGCCCATAATAAGCCCTGTTTGATATGAATCTGAAAAATTTGTCCACTTGATGCCCACAATCATTATCAAGCCTGCAAAAGCTATTGGTATGGAAAGAAAAAATAAAGGATGCAATTTCTCCTTAAAAAAGAAAACACCTGCCCCTGCCAGAATAATAACCTGAAGATTTGGCAGGATAGTACCAAGCCCCGGACCAATATATGTAATTGACAAATGATAGCAATAAAGGTCCATGGCAAAAATAAACCCGCAAAACACAAGCAGAATAACATGGCTGAATCCATACCATTTAAATTCCCTGTTCAAAACAGTAAGTATTAATAAAATAATACCTCCGAAAAAAACCCTGTAAAATGCAGATGACACAGGACTGACACCACTGATTTCTACCCATACACCTGAAAAACTTATGAGAAATGCACCAATAAAAATGCAAGGTATGGCAAAGGTCTTGTGTTTTTTAAATTC
>CAZTEM010000137.1:0-5084 GCA_964612755.1 uncultured Desulfobacterales bacterium
CAGGAAATGCAGACAGGTCATTGAATAAAAATTATCCAATGACCTGTCAGGTTGATTCTTTTCAGGATTAATTAAATGTCGTAATAAAGATAGAACTCATGGGGATGAGGTCTGCTGTTAACCTCTGTTACTTCATTTACTCTTTTGTAATTTATCCAGTGGTCAATGGCATCTTTTGTGAATACATCTCCCTTGGTAAGGAAATCGTGATCAGCTTCAAGTGCGTTAAGAGCTTCTTCAAGAGATCCCGGTGCAGAATCAAGTTCTGCAAGTTCTTCAGGAGGAAGATCATAGATGTTTTTATCCATTGGGTCGCCTGGATCAATTTTATTCTGGACACCGTCAATCATTGCCATTGCAATGGCAGAAAATGCCATATATCCGTTGCATGATGGGTCCGGGGTTCGAAATTCAATACGTTTTGCTTTTGGTGATTCTGAATACATTGGCAGTCTTATTGCAGCGCTCCTGTTTCGGCTTGAATAAGCAAGGTTTATAGGTGCCTCAAACCCGGGGACAAGACGCTTATAAGAATTTGTGGTAGGATTTGTTATGGCACACAATGCTTTGCAATGCTTCATGATTCCACCAATGGCAAAAAGAGCGTCATCAGACATGCCTGCGTATTTGCTGCCGGCAAAGATCGGGTTCCCATCTTTCCAGAAACTTACATGTGTATGCATTCCGGTTCCATTATCATTGTATAATGGTTTTGGCATAAATGTTACAGTACGATTATATTTTGCAGCTACATTTTTAAGAACATATTTAAACCATGCAAGTTGATCTCCCATTTTTAAAAGGCTTGCAAAACGAAGATCAATTTCAGACTGACCTGCAGTTGCAACTTCATGGTGCTGGCATTCCATTTCTATCCCGAGATCTTCAAGAGTCAGCATCATTTCAGTTCTCATGTCCTGAAATTTATCAGCTGGTGGTAAGGGGAAATAGCCCTGTTTGTGCCGTATTTTATAACCCAGGTTTGGTATTTCGTCTGCTCCTGAATTCCAGATGCCTTCTTCTGAATCAATTTCATAGAATGCAAGATTGCTTTCAGAAGCATATTTAATACTGTCAAAAATAAAAAATTCAGGCTCAGGACCTATGTAAATAGTGTCACCAATGCCTGTGCTTTTAAAGTATTGCTCGGTTTTTTTTGCAATATGTCTTGGATCGCGGCTGTATGATTCATGGGTAATCGGGTCGTGGATACTGCCTATTATTGCAAGGGTGGGCACTTCAAAAAACGGATCGATTTTAGCAGTTTCAGGATCGGGAATAACAATCATATCACTATTGTTGATTTCCTGCCATGCTCTCATGCTTGAACCATCAAATCCTAATCCGTTTTCAAAGACAGATTCAGTGAATTCACCCAGGGGCACTGTAAAATGCTGCCATGTCCCGGGAAAATCCATATACCTGATGTCTACAACCCTTACATTGTTGTCTTTTGCCATTTTAATAACTTCCTTTGGTTCCATCCCTTTTCTCCTTTTTAAAATATATTTGTTAAATTGCTTCGGTGCCTTTTTCACCTGTTCTGACTCTTATTGCTTGTTCTATGGATGTGACAAAGATTTTTCCGTCACCTATTTTTCCTGTATTTGCAGCTTCACAAATTGTATCTATTACTTCATCTACTCTTTCTTTGTTTATGACTATTTCAATTTTTATTTTAGGTATAAAGTCAACAACATATTCAGCGCCTCTGTATATCTCTTTGTGTCCTTTTTGTCGTCCATAACCATTTACTTCTGTTACTGTCATTCCATGTATGCCTATCTCGTTGAGAGATTCTTTAACATCATCAAGTTTGAATGGTTTAATTATAGCTTCAATTTTTTTCATATTCTTCCTCCTTAAAGTTTGTTTCAGGCAGAGATTGCAAAATACAGGTTTTAATTTTTGCAAGGGCTTTAGAAGATACTATTTTTTGTCCATATTCCGCAGAACATACATAAAAAATATCAACAACCTGATCTATTTTAGTAGCAATTTTAGCTAGTTTTACGTCTAATTTGTTTTCATATAGAGCATTAGTGATAGCAAAGAGAATACCTGGAAAATCATGGGTAAATACTTCAATGATTGTAAAAAAACTTGAAGTTGTGTTGTCAATTTTCACCTTGCTTTGTTTTAATAATTGACCGGCTGAAGGGGTGTATGCAAGTGGTATTTCCCTGTTAAGATTTTCCAGAAATTTATCATCTTCAATTGCAATGTTCAGGTCTTTTTTAATTTTTTCCCATTTTTCCCGTTCAAATATTATATCTTGTGGTGGCATCACTCTGAAAATATCCAGCACTATGTCCTTATCCCAGTAAAAAGCATCAGACAGCTGAATACTTATATCGTTTAAGAAAAACACCCCGGCAATTTTTGAAAAAAGACCTGGTTTGTCTTTTCCGCAGATTGATACAATACGCAATCCTGAGCTCTCTTCTTTTTCTATAGCCCAGGTGAAATTTTTTTTACCAAGCTCTCTTCTAAGTCCGATATGTTTTGCAATTAATGGGGTAGGAGTATTAAGAAGGTATCTATGGGACATTGAATTGATTTCATTCTGAATGGTTTTGGCTGTCCATTTTTCTTTGCATACTTCTAATAACTCTTTTTTTTTAAGATTTGTAATCCTTAGATTCTTTTTTGAAACAAGGTTTTTATTTTTCATCACACTTAAAATTTTCAAAAAAAGATCTTTTAAAAGGGTTTCTGTCCAATCATTCCATGCCTTTGGGCCTGTTGCCTTTGAATCGGCAACACTTAAAAGATATAATATTCTTAAGCGCTCAAGAGTTTCAATGTTTTTGGCGCAGAATACTGCTGTTTCTTCGTCACTTATATCCCGGCGCGTTGCTGTGATGATGAGAAATAAATGGTTTTTGATTACAAAGGTTATGTCTTTAATTTCAGATGGCGAGTATCCCATGCGCAAGAGCGGTTTTTTAACCATTTTCGCACCTTTTTTTGAATGCCCGTGCCCTGGTGCGCCTTTTCCAATATCATGAAGTAGAGCAGCAATTAAAAGTATGTTTTTATTTCTGATTTCTTTAAATACTATGGAATAAAGATTCTTTTCAATATGACCTTTTTTGCCTCGGAAACTGTTAACAATTTGTACACATCTTATGGAATGCTTATCCACCGGAAAAAGATGGTATTGATTGTATTGAATTTTGTTTATTATTGAAGCAAATTCGGGAATAAATTTTTTTAACAAGTCTGTTGCAAGCATGACATTTAATATATTAAATTGCCAGAGAGAGAGGGAAAGAATCTGTTTGAACATCTCAATATTTTCTTTGTTTCGCCTGAAATGTTTATCTGCAAGATAAGAAAATTCTTTTACTATTCTTTTTGCTTCAATAGATAAAGATATTTTTCTTTTTCCGCTTTCAAGAAAAATTTTAAGTAATAGGGAAGGATCATTAATAACATATACTGTGCCGGTGAAATTGAGCCTGTTTTGCTGTATTGTCAGTCCGTGTTCAAGATTGATTTCCCGGGACACTGTGGGATATTTTTTATGGGTGGAAGCATTAATCCCTTCTTTAATAATCTTTCCTACATGTTTCATTAACTCCATTTTGGAATGCAGTTCTCCCATAAAAGACTCTACAGGTCTTTGCCCCTTTTTGAATTTAAATCCAAGAAGTTTTGCAAGCTCAATTTGATACTCAAAATGTAATTGATCGCATTTTCGTTTGGTTATGGAATGCAAATGGTTGCGAACTTTCCATATGAAATCCAGAGTTTCCACAAGGCTTGCATGCTCGTCATGGGAGACTATGCCATAATACTCCAGGTCTGTAATTGTTTTAATATTGGATTTGATTTTGCCGTACCATAAAAGCGAATGATAATCGCGCAGTCCACCATGACCTGTTTTTAGATTTGGTTCCAGCAAATAAGTAGAATCCCCAAAGTCAGAATGCATTTTTTCCGAATGATTTACCAGATTTGTCAAGCATTTTTTGAAGATGCTTTTTTTCTGTAATTTTTTTCTGAATTTTTCCATGAGGCTGGAATATATGTGGGATGCCCCGCAGATAAATCTTGCATCCAGCATTGTTGTGAGCACATCAAATCTTTCAAAAGCAATGGATAAACTTTCTTTGATTGTGCGTACAGAATGCCCCACTTCAAAACCTGCATCCCAGAGAGGGTATACTATATCTTGAATCAATGCTTCGGCATTAGCCGGTATCTTTTTTTCAAAAAGTATTAAGATATCTATATCAGAATTAATGCATTGTTCTTCTCTGCCATACCCGCCAAGGGCGATCAGGGTAAAAGCAGTGCCGCAGGCATTGATATTGCGCGCGGTAATGCTGTTTTCATAGGCTTTATAAAAATATTCATCTATGGAGCTGCTAAGATCAGATAAAAGACTTGAATTGGTTTGTTTAAGAAATTTTTCAATTAGTCTTTCTTTTTTTTGAATTAATATTTTTATAGTATTGTTTTTCATTTTATTTAATATCAAGCAATGACTGTGCCAAATTCAAAAAAGTCTGAAGGTTCTGTTAATAAAGGGTCTAAGCAGATCAATAATAATAGTATATAATTTTAATTACAAAAATGAAATTTAAATCCATAGCATAATTACATTTTTGTAATTATTGAATAATTTTTCTAAGTTGTTTGTCATTCTAACTTGTTTATTATAATGGTAGACTCGATATATTCTAACAATTTAAGCGCTGCAGGGGATTTACATACTAATCAGCAACATGAGAATTGCAGCTACAATATGTTTCAGTAGCTGCAATTGGAATATTTTTTATTAATCAGACTTCTTTATTCTCTTTGTCTTCTTCAATCTTTTTTGTGGTTTCTTCTTTAGATGCTTCTAATTTTGCTTCTTTTGAGGATTTTTTAAAATTTTGTATTCCTTTCCCGAGACCGGCACCTATCTCAGGTAATTTCCCTGCTCCAAAAATAATAAGGATAATAACAAGAATTATAATTAATTCTGGCATTCCTAGTCCACCAATCATAGTACGCTCCTGTTTCTTCAAGTGGTTAAAATTAAATAATTATCATTATGGTTAACAGGTGTCAATCTAAAAAAAATATAC
>CAZTEM010000138.1:0-4695 GCA_964612755.1 uncultured Desulfobacterales bacterium
GATAATAATCCCTTTTGTTTTAAGAGCGGGACAGGATCAACAATATGACGCGGGAACCATTTTTTTTGCTCTTTTTCTCCAAGGGCAATGGAGAGTAATTCTGAAAAATGAAGGGTTGGTATTGGATTTTTTACAGCACATCGGATTTCAAGGTTTAAATGGCACATGGCACAGGCAGTTACCATACACTCTGCGCCTGCTTCCATGGCACCTGCTACTATTTTACTTACAACTTTTTGAGCAAGCCCTGGTTTTGCTACAGACAGGTATGTACCACAGCATTGCATTGAATATTCAAACGGCGTAATTTTTGCACCGAGTTTTTCAAGGGTTTGTTCCATTATTCCATAATAGTTTTTTTCAAATCTTAGGTCCGGGGGCATGGATAGCATACAGCCATAATATGGTGCAATCTTTAGTCCTTTTAAGTTGTTTTGCAAAAGATTGATATGTTCTTCTATATTAATCCTGTCAAATATTTCAAAGAAATGTATGATTTCAAGATTTTTATCAAAAGGTTTTTGCCATTGTTCTTCATATTCATTCTGAAGTTCTTTGCTGTTTTTAATCTTTAGATAAGTAGATTTCATGCGGATAAGGCAGCTCGGGCAGGCAATCAATAAAGGTATCCCTTCAGGTGCAAGGGAAATATTGCGCATGGGCAGATGCTTTGCAATCTTATGATCTATACTATGGGCAGACGATGATCCGCAGCAATTCCAATCATTTAATTCCTCAAGTTGAATACCAACGTTATTGCAGAACCTTAACAGTGATGAAGTGTTTTCATGACCTGAAGCTTTAAGGGAACATCCCGGGAAAAAAGAGAATTTTAATTTTTTTGGTCCGGAATCAATTTTATTTTTTTGCAAAGATTTTTCCAATGGCTTTTTTATCCTTCACCTTTGATGGAGTGAGATCCAATTTTCTTTTTTTGAGCATTTTAAGCCCAAGCCCCATGTCACTTAAGATGTCCATTTTTTTCATTTTGTACCGCATCATTATTTCTAACTTATGGGTTCTTCCGTATTTTTTAACAGTATTTAAAACTTCTTTGTGGAAATTTAATACATCAGGCTCTGCAATTTTTGCTTTTGTTTTAATTGCTTTGTGACGTAAACCATCCATAACTCCTGGTATGTCAATTGCCATGGGACAATAAGAGCAACAAGTATTACATCCCACACAAATCCATATACTGGAACATTCCAGGGCTGTTTTTTCCTGCCCCAGCTGAATAAGTCTTATAACACCATTGGGAGCATAATCCATGCCTTCCAAAAAGGGACAGCAGTTTGCGCATGTCCTGCAATGCAGGCATGTGTTAAAGTTGATCCCGGAACGTGCTTTTATTTCCTCTGATAATTTGTTCTGGGTATGGTCAACTTTTATCATATCATTTTGCCGTCTTTCCAAAATGGTGACATTCTCCTTAATGTATCAATTATTGGTACCATTGCCGTGACAATGTGATCCATTTCATCTTTTGTATTATACTCAGAAAGAGAAAAACGGATTGTTCCATGGGCAGATTTAAATGGGACTCCCATTGCCATTAGCACATGGGAAGGTTCAAGAGACCCTGATGTGCAGGCAGAACCAGATGATGCACAAATGCCTTTGCGGTCCAGCATTAAAAGTATGGATTCGCCTTCAACAGCATCAAATCCAATGGACAAAGTGTTTGGCAGCCTTTGTTCAAGGTTTCCATTTACTGATGATCCAGAGATTTTTTCAAGCAATTGATTTTGAAGGTAATCTCTGAGATCTCTTATTGTTGTATCCATGACAGGAAGATTCTTTTTGGCAAGTTCGCAGGCTTTACCCAGGGCAATGATTGAAGCGGAATTCTCTGTGCCGCCCCGGCGGCCGTTTTCTTGATGCCCTCCAATTAAAAAAGGAGAAAATTTTATGTTATTTTTTACATATAAAACTCCAATTCCTTTTGGGGCATGGATTTTGTGCCCTGAAAGGGATAACATATCAACATTGACATTTTTTACATCTATGGGAACTTTACCCGCTGCCTGAACCGCATCAGTGTGGATAAGAATATTTTTTTTATTTGCTTGTTCAGCAATTTCTTTTATGGGAAAAATCACTCCTGTTTCATTATTTGCCCACATAATTGAAATAAGAGCGGTATTATCTGACATGTTTTTATAAAGCAGATCCAAATCAAGATTACCTTTTTTATCAACAGGAATAAATGTAACTTCATAGCCTCTATTCTTTTGCAGGTCCTTATAAAGACTCCTTATGGCAGGATGCTCCACATTGGAAGTGATAATATGTTTTTTATCAGAATTTGCTTTTAAAGCGTATAAAACAGCAGAATTATCACTTTCAGTGCCGCAGCTTGTGAAAATTATTTCTTTTGGGTCAGCATTGATAAGATCAGCTACTTTTTGCCTTGCTTGTTTTATTTTTTTTGCGACTTTATCGCCAAAAGTATGCATTGACGAAGGATTTCCATAAAATTCACCAAAATATGGAAGCATTTCTTCAATAACCTCATCAGCAACTTTTGTGGTTGCATTATTATCTGTATATATAATTTTCATATTTTTAAATCATCCTTTTACTTTTACAGATTCAATGATTTCTTCAATCCTTTCATGGCAATTACCACATCCTCCGCCGGCTTTTAGATAGTCTGTTACATCTTCAAGGCTTTTTAAACCTTTTGTTTTTACTGCATCTATGATTTCAAGATCAGTCACTTCAAAACATTCACAAACTATTTCACCTGGTTTATCAAGTATCTGAACACCTCTATAATCGGCAATGGCTTTTTTCAATGCCGATTGACCCATGACAGAACAATGCATTTTTGCTTTGGGTAGTCCGCCCAGGTAATCGGAAATATCTTCATTGGTTATTTTTGAAGCTTCATCCAGAGTCATGCCTTTAATAATTTCAGTCAGGGCAGAAGAAGATGCCACAGCGCTTGCACATCCAAATGTCATAAAAGAGGCATCAATGATTCGGTCATTTTCATTGATTTTTAAAAATAATTTTAATGCATCGCCACAGCTTATGGAACCTGTCTCACCAATGGCATTTGCGTCTTCAAGTTCACCGACATTTCTAGGGTTCAGGAAATGATCTTTGACTGCATCTGTATATTCCCACATATATATTCTCCTTCACTTGTATTATCACTTTATTAATTCTATTCTTAAGATTAATATACTACTTTGTGGTAGAATGTCAATGGTGAGTTTTTATTTTCTTTAACCTGCAAGACTGGTTGATATCTTTTTAAATTCATCCTTAAGTGCAATAAAAGCATCAACAATACCAGGATCAAAATGTGAGCCACTGCCCTGCTTTATAATTTCAACGGATTTTTCATGACTGAATGCCTTTTTATAGCAGCGGTCTGACCTGAGAGCATCATAAACATCGGCTATTGCCATTATTCTTGCGGATAATGGGATTTCTTCTCCTTTAAGTTTATGAGGGTATCCGGTGCCATCCCATTTTTCGTGGTGGTGCAGGGCAATCTGGATGGCTATTTTTAAAAATGATTGAAAAGTGAGCTTGGCATCTGCGCTTTTTAGAAGACAGGCACCATATTCACAATGTTTTTCCATTAATGTAAATTCTTCTTTGGTAAGTTTGCCGGGTTTTTGTAATATGCGGTCAGGAATACCGACTTTCCCTATATCATGCAGTGGTGCGGATTTGACAAGGTCAATAATATATTGATTACTTAAATATTCCTTATATTGGTTTGTCTTTTTCAGATGTTTTGCAATCAACTGAACATAGTTTGATGTCCTTTCAAGATGGTGCCCTGTATCAACATCTCTGATTTCTGCCTGTTGTGCAAGACTTGAGATAATTACATCAAGTGTTGAATTCAGGTTCTCATTTGTGGTTTTTTGATTGTTATGGGCTTTTAAAAATATGAAAAATTGTAATAAGTACGCAATTGCCCCTGCAGCACAGACCAAGAGCCAGATAATGGCATTATCCTTTTGAATGTTCTGGAAAAGTTTATCAGCTTCTTCGTATAATTCAATCACTCCTACGACATGTTTCCCGGCTTTGATGGGGATATAAATTTCCAGAATAATATCTGAATTTTTTTCAGAGGTATTTTCATTAATAGCAGCAGAATTGTCTGAGCCATTAGACATTGCATTTTTGCTACGGGGGTAATCTATGGCATAGTGAGCTTTGCCTTTTTTTGCAATAAGAAAATCAATATTATCAGGGAATTGTTCCCCGATTATGTCAAGTTTGTTACTCCATATTATCCTGCCCTTTAAATCCCAGAGTTTTATTCTGAAAATCGTATCGAAATTTAAAAGTTTTTTTAAAGTTTTCGCTTCATGCCCATTGACTTGAATATTCTGATTTTGGGCAAGAGAATCTATAATATCCTGATTGGACAGCAAGATATTATTAATAATTTCAGGATAAATTTTAATATGCTGGTGCATTGCTCTTTGGGTCATTGTGTTGGATAATACAAACCCAAGTGCTATGGCAACAGCAATAACAACACCGGAAGTGGAAATCGTAAACTGAATAATTGGGTTGCTGAGAAATTTCATTCCTGTCCTGATACTTATACAAAACAAATTAGTATTAAATACGATCAGACCATATTAATTGCGAATTGATTCTTCATTAAATTATCATATGATAGAATATAGCGCAAGAAAATTTAGATTTTCAAAA
>CAZTEM010000139.1:0-4352 GCA_964612755.1 uncultured Desulfobacterales bacterium
TCCCACAGCAAGTGTAAAATAATTGTTTTGAATATATTTATCTGAATCTAAAAAATGCTGAAGTCGCTCATCTGTGGCAACGCCATGCAAGATTCCCTGGTCGGCAATTATTGTTTTTAACTTTTCTAAACTTGTGGCAGGATCAAATAATTCTGTTTTTATAAGGAATGCTTTTAATGCATTATTTTGAATATAAAAAATAAGGTGATTGGTTTTGATTTCCTGCATATTTTTTTTATCTTTTTCTATTACACCTGAGCGTTGCAGAGCCTTTATATCCATTTTTTGTTTTATTAAAACAAGTTGGGCCTGGCTTTTTGAAATCATACCTGCCTGCAAAAGTATATCACCTAATTTTAATTTCTGCCCCTGATCTTTTAATAATAGTTGCTCGTTTAGTGCAAGTTCAAGGTTGGTTGGTGTTAAAAAATTAAACCCTATGCACAGGGCACCAAATCTTGTATCAGTCTGTCTTGTTTCAAAAGAATGCAGGATTTTTTTTAAAATTGCCAAATTTAGCCTGGTAATATATTTTTTATTTAAGATATATGATTCAGGATTAAAACTATCACCGATTTTTTTATATTGTCTTAATATTTCGCCGGCAGTTTTTTTTGAAATATATTTTAGGATATATGCAATATTAACAAGAATAGATATTTGTTTATCTTTTTTTGTAGCAATCATTTTAAAATATCAGAAATCCTATTGTATGAAGTGCTTTTTTATTTTTTACGAATTTTTCAATAATATTAAGTGTCTGATATTTTTGTTGATGTGTCAATTAGAAATGATTGAAAAAAGAGAAAATATCCTTGACATGAACAAATTATTTAGTATATATAAAAAATAATTATAAATACTAAATATAATAGAATATAAAATGAAATATAAATTAGGTGCACAACTCAGAGCCATAAGAAAGAAAAGAAACCTGACAGGTAAAAAAGTTGCTGTTAAGGCAAGCATGAGTACAAGCCTTCTTTCACAAATTGAAAATAACAGGATATCTCCTTCTCTTGATACTTTGCTAAGGCTCCTTGAGGTCTATGGCATATCACCCAATGAATTTTTTAAAAATTATGAAACAGATTCAGCCGTAGATATTGTGAGAAAACAGGAAAGAGAAATTTTTTACAGGAAAAACAGCAAATATGAAAAACTTTGTGGCAATAGTCAAAATAAAGGCAAATATTCTTTTAATGCTTTTTTTTTAGAGCTTGATCCGGGTTCTAAAAGGGGAGATCAAAAAAACGGTCACATAGGCAGAGAGCTTGGAATAGTTATCGCAGGAGAGGCAGAGTTGATATATGGTGAAAATAAATATTTTATAAAAAAAGGTGATACTATTTCTTTTTTTTCTCAGATTCCCCATGTTTTAAGAAACAAAGGAAAACAGATTTTTCAGGCATATTGGATTGTGACGCCTGCTGATGGTGAAGACTATTTTGGTGAGAGCCAGAAATAAATGAAATAAATAATTGTATGGAGCAGATTATGGGAAAAACAATTGTAGAAAAAATATTTGAAACACATCTGGTGGATCAACCCTATAAAGGTGTAAATATTTTAAAACTTGACAGGGTGTTCTGTCATGAAATTACAACACCCATTGCAATATCAGACCTTGTTTCCAAGGGCAAAGATAGAGTGTTTGACCCTGATAAAATCAAGGCGGTTATTGACCATGTAACACCTGCCAAGGATTCAAAAACAGCCCTGCAGGGTAAAATCATGAGGGATTGGGCAAGGCGCCAGGGGATTAAAGATTTTTTTGATATTGGTCAAAACGGGGTATGCCATGCCCTTTTTCCGGAAAAAGGTTTTGTAAAGCCGGGGTATACAATAATTATGGGTGACTCCCATACCTGCACCCATGGAGCGTTTGGTGCTTTTGCCGCAGGAATCGGAACAACTGATCTGGAAGTCGGTATTTTAAAAGGTGTCTGTGCTTTTAAGGATCCCCTGACCATAAAAATTGAATTGGATGGAAAATTTGCCAGGGGAGTTTTTGCCAAAGATGCAATTTTACATATTATTCGGGAAATCAGTGTAAATGGTGCAACAGATCGAGTTATTGAATTTACTGGCAAGGCTGTTAAAAATATGTCCATGGAAGAAAGAATGACAATTTGCAATATGGCTGTTGAAGCAGGTGCAACAAGTGGGATATGCGCTCCTGACCAGGTAACCATAGATTATTTATGGGATTTTATAAAGAATGATTATAAATCAAAAGAGGAAGCTTTGACCAGGTTTTCAAAGTTTATTTCTGATGATGATGCAATATATGACAAAGTTTTATCCTTTGATGTGAGCAAAATTGAGCCCCTTGTAACCCTTGGATATAAGCCTGATAATGTTATTGAAATTTCAAAAATCAAAGAAATAAAAATTGATCAGGTATATATCGGCTCTTGTACAAATGGTCGTATTGAAGATTTAAGAATAGCTGCAGAAATTTTAAAGGGAAAACATATTTCAAAGGAATTAAGAGCCATTGTTTCTCCTGCAACACCTAAAATTTTTAGTCAGGCTATGGACCAAGGCTTGATTAAAATTTTTATGGACTCAGGTTTTTGTGTCACAAATCCAACCTGTGGTGCCTGCCTTGGCATGAGTAATGGAGTTCTGGCAGAGGGCGAAACAGCAGCTTCCACCACAAACAGGAATTTTTTTGGACGTATGGGTAAGGGAGGCATGGTGCATCTTATGAGCCCTGCTTCAGCAGCAGCTACTGCCATTGCAGGTAAAATTGTGAATTCAGACCTTTTTTTAACAAAGGAGTAAAAAATGAAAAAATTTAAAGGTAAAGTCCTTTTTTTAGATAAATCAGATATTAATACAGATGAAATTATTCCGGCAAAGTATTTAACGGAAAATACAAAACAGGCTTTAAAACCTTATTTAATGGAAGATCTAAAACTTGAAGGCTTTGATCCTGCACAGGATATTTCTGATAATTCAATTATAATAACAAGGGCTAATTTTGGCTGCGGTTCATCCCGGGAACATGCTCCATGGGCATTAGAAGTCAATGGGTATAATGCTGTTATTGCCCGGAGTTTTGCAAGAATATTTAAACAGAATATGTTTAATTGCGGTATGGCAGCAATTGAGTTTCCTGAAAAGATTATTAATCATCTTTTTGATACTTTTAAATCAGATAAGGGGTCAGCCATGATTGAAATTGATATTCTTAATTGCATTATTTCCATCACAGACAAAATAAAAAAAGAAGAAATCAAATTTGAGATATCACAATTTGATCAAGAACTTATTTTGGAAGGCGGGTGGGTTGACTATGCTGATAAGCATTATTAGTGTGCTGTTTTCAGGCTTTGCCTCCGCTCCACATGAGTCTTGCTTTTAATATATTGAAATAATTTTGATCATTTAATGATATCATTTTTATGGGGTTGATGCTTTTTTTTATTATAATTCTGTCTTTGGAATCTATTGCTATTCCTTCCTGACCATCAAAAGTCATGAGAATATCTGAAGGATTGCCTTCAAGTTTTATTTCAACGGATGCAGAATCAGGAATAATCAAGGGTCTGTTTGTTAAAGTAAAGGGACAGATAGGAGTAAGAATAATCCCTGGTACGTCAGGATGAATTACAGGACCACCTGCAGCAAGGGAGTATGCAGTGGAACCTGTCGGAGTTGCAATGATTAATCCGTCAGCCCTGTATGTTGTTATATATTTTGAATCTATATATACAGCACAGGAAGCAAGCCTTGAAATAGCTGATTTGTTAATTACAGCATCATTTAATACATCAACACAGGTCTTAACCTTGTTTTCTCGTTTTATGGTAATGGTTAGGCGCTCTCTTTTTCCAATCCTGTAATCTCCATTAAAAAGGGCATCCAGAGCATGGAAAAGTTTATCCTCCAGGGTTTCAGCAAGAAATCCAACCTCACCGAATTTAATTCCCATCAATGGGATATCACAATCACCAATAAAGCGGGCAGCACTTAAAAATGTTCCGTCACCACCAAGTACCACAATACTGAAAAGATCATCAGAGATCTGTGCTTTGTTTGAGGTGTTAACATCAATGACAATACATTTTTTACCAAGTTTTGTTTTTATTTCTTCAGCCCTTTTTTGAGCTTTAATATCATTTTTAATCACAAGCCCGATTTTTTTCATATTATGCTATCTCATTTGTTTATATTTAAAAAACCCTGCTATTATCAGTATTTTTTTAGAAAAAAGCAATCCCATGTTTTATTATCACAAATTAATTCCGGAATTTTCATATAAGACTGAGGTCATAATAAGATATGCTTCAGCAATTCTCGGTCAAAAATTATTTTTAAAATTAACAAGTGTAATATAGTCA
>CAZTEM010000140.1:0-4338 GCA_964612755.1 uncultured Desulfobacterales bacterium
TTTTTTTCATGCTTGAATGGTAATACTCCTTGTGTCATAATATATGGCACCTCGTTGATGATAGTTTTTTTAGTCAAAAACATTATATCTGCTTGTGAGAACAGGCGCAACGAGATTTTTTGATGGTGGATTAAGGTCAATATTTTAAATAAAGGAAGAATTCATGCGTGAACAAAATAATTACCAGGATGATTGTAAGAACTATATTGTTTTTCCCCTTGATTTTAATTCAAAAAAAGAAGCTTTGGAATATGTAAAGATTTTAGATGGAAAAGTCGGTATGTTTAAAATAGGGCTTGAACTTTTTATTAAACAAGGTCCTGATATTGTCAAATCCATAAAAAATATGACCAGTGCAGGTATATTTCTTGATTTAAAGCTCCATGATATTTCCATAACCGTAAAAAAAGCAATGCAGAGCGCCAATGAAATAGGAGCAGACCTTATTACTGTGCATTGTTCTTCCCTTAAAATGCTTGAGACAGCTGTTCAGGGCGGGGCAGGCAAAACAAGAGTGCTTGGAGTTACACTTTTAACAGATAATGATGCTGATGACCTTAAAATGGGCGGGTTTAAAGATGAGTATTGTAATGATGTAAACGCTTTAGTGCTGAAAAGGGCGCAGATGGCATATAAAGCTGGGTGTGCCGGTATAGTTTGTTCAGGAAAAGAAGTGGCAGAGGTAAAATCTGAATTTGGAAAGAATTTTCTTGGGGTGACTCCCGGCATAAGACCGGAGTGGAGCTGTCCTGATAATGATGACCAGAAGCGTATTACAACTCCGGGTATGGCTGTTAAGGCAGGTTCAGACCTTATTGTTGTGGGACGACCCATAAGAGATGCTGATGACCCTGCCAAGGCAGCTCAAAGGATTGCCCAGGAAATTAAAAATATTTTTTGATTTAATTAATATTTTTGCTCTGATTCTTCGGGCTTGTCCAGGTCAAAAGCAGTATGCAGTGTTCTTACTGCAAGTTCAGCATACTTTGCCTTTATTATGCAGGAAATTCTTATCTCCGATGTGCTTATAAGTCTTATATTAATATTTTCATCTGCAAGGGTTTGAAACATTGTTGCAGCAACTCCCGAATGAGTTTTCATACCAAGTCCTATAACAGAGATCTTAGCTATTTCTTCATCAGCACTTAAGACACCTTCGGCTCCTATGTTTTTTGCAACTTTTTTTGATATTTCAAAAGCTCTTTTAAAGTCATTTTTTGTAACGGTAAAGGAAAGATCAGTTTCACCACCTAATCTTGTGTTCTGGATTATCATATCCACAGCAATTTTTTCCTTTGCCAGGGGTGTGAAAATTTTAGCAGAAATACCAGGCTGATCAGGAACCTGTTTCAAGGTAATTCTGGCTTCATTCATATCACAGGTAACACCTGCTACAACAACGCTTTCCATATCGTCTGTCTCATTTATAACCATTGTTCCCTCCTCATTATTGAAAGATGATCTTACATGTAGTGGCACATTAAATTTTTTTGCAAATTCCACAGAGCGTATTTGGAGCACTTTAGCTCCAAGTATGGCCATTTCAAGCATTTCTTCATAGGTTATCCGGTCAATTTTCTGTGCTTTGCTGCAAATTCGAGGATCAGTAGTATAAACTCCGTCAACATCAGTGAAGATTTCACATACATCTGCTTTAAGAGCAGAAGCTATTGCTACGGCAGTTGTGTCAGAACCTCCCCTGCCAAGTGTGGTTATATCACCATTTATATTATGCCCCTGAAATCCTGCTACTACAATTATATGTCGATCTTTCAAAAGTTTTTTCATTCTTTTGGCTTCAATATCAATAATGCGCGCCTTGCCCGAAGTGGTGTCTGTTAAAATTCCTGCCTGGAATCCAAGAAGTGATATGGCTTTATAGCCCTTTGATTTAAGAATAATAGCCAGGACAGCGGCTGTGGTTTGCTCCCCTGTTGCAAGCAGAACATCAAGTTCTCTTTTATCAGGTGAATCGTCTGCTTCTTTAGCAAGATTGATAAGGTTATCTGTGACACCTGCCATTGCTGATAAAACAACAACAAGATTATCACCATTTTCATAGTTTTGAATTACTCTTTTTGCAACATTTCTGATATGTGTAATGTCAGCAACAGAAGTTCCTCCAAATTTTTGGACCCTCAATGCCATGGTGACTCCTTTAGTTTGGTTGAATCATTAAAATTATAACAAAAGTTTTTTTAGCAGATTTGCGCCTTTACGTCCAGACGCAAATATTGATATTTTTCTTGAATTGTTTTGATTTATGGATAAATTGATTTTCAAATCATTGGAATATGATGGAATATCTTCCAATAATTCAGGCCATTCAATGGCAACAATTGCATCTTGCCTGCTCATGATTTCATCCATGCCAAGTTCGTCAAGCTCAAACACCTCTTGAATCCTGTAAAGATCAATATGATATAAGAAAAGATGTGTGCCCGGGTATTCATTAATTATATTATAAGTGGGGCTTGTAATATAATATTTGTCTGAAATACCAAGCCCCTGTGCAAGCCCTTTAGTAAAGGTTGTTTTGCCTGAGCCAAGGTCTCCATAGAGGAATATAGAAAATTTTGAGGATATAAGTTTACCTATTTTTTCCCCTATTTTGCTTGTCTGGTGTTCAGTTTTTAATATAAATTCTTTTTTCATATTCTCTTTAAAGTTTATTATTTAGTATTTGAACAATTGCTTTGGGAATTATTTTTACCATATCTAAAGCTAAAAAACCAAATTCTGCCATGGATTCTGAAAGAATATCACCACATACCCCATGAATAAAGGTTCCTGCCAGTGCAGCATTTTTACAGGAAAACCCTTGAGCCTTAAACCCGGCAATCATTCCTGTTAAGACATCTCCCATTCCTCCTGATGCCATGCCCGGATTTCCTGTGGGGCAGATAAATGCGTTTTTATCCCCGAGGGATATAATAGTGTTTGCTCCTTTTAACACAAGGGTTAGATTGAATTTATCACAAAAATTTCTGGCAGATTGCAGCCTGTTATCCTGGATATCTTTAGTCGTTGTCCGGGCAAGTCTTGCCATCTCTCCCGGATGAGGAGTTAAAATCAGATCAGATTTTGCGTCTTTTAATATTTCAGTGTTTTCAGCAATTATATTCAGACCGTCAGCATCTATAATAACAGGGATATTTAAATTTTTTATAAGCATGGCAATAAGGTTTTTCGTACACTTATCAGTTCCGATTCCAGGTCCAATTGCAACGGCATCTTTATCTTTTGCTATTTTCATTATTGTATCAAAGGCAGACTCGGTTAATATACCTTTGTCATCATCGGGCAGGGGATATGTCATGCATTCAGTGACCTGGGGTTCCATGGATGCATTAAGAGCCCGGGGTATTCCTAAAGTAACAAGCCCTGTGCCACATCTCATGGCAGCATTGGAAGCAAGGGCGGCAGCACCGGTTTTTCCCGGAGAGCCTGCAAGGATTAAAACATGACCGAAATTGCCTTTGTGGGATTCAGAGTCCCTTTTTGGGAACAAAGCCTTTATATCCTTATTTTCCAATAGGTTTAATCCGGGATTATATTTTTTTGTTATATGTTTGGGGATTCCTATATCAACAACTTCAAGTCCGCCTGTATATTTATCCCCCGGATAAAGAATATGTCCCGGCTTTGGGTGACCAAAGGTTGCTGTTGCTGTTGCATTGATACAGACCCCACAAGGCTTGCCAGTGTCTGCGCTTAGCCCTGATGGTATGTCAATACTGAAAATAGGTTTTTTACTATTATTAAGCAGTTGTATTATATCTTTATAAATACCTCTTACATCGGAATTAAGACCTGTCCCGAAAATACCATCAATAAAAATATCATGGTGGAGAAGTTTTGCTTTATGCTGTTTTAAGGCATCAATATCAGTGACTTCTGTTATTGTGGAATTAGAATTTTCTTTGATGAGCTTTTCAACAAGGTCAAGATTAGCCTTTGCATCTCCTTTTATTTTATCTTTATTGCCAATGATAAAAATATTTGTATTGATTTTATTTTCCATTAAATACCGGGCAACAACAAAGGCATCTCCGCCATTGTTTCCACGCCCTGCCACGATTCCAACCTTTTTTAAAGATATATCAGGAAATGTTTCAATTATTATTGCATAGGAGCCTCTTCCAGCACTTTCCATAAGAGTTCTTCCAGGAATACCAAAGGAATTAATGGTATCTTTGTCCATGTTCTGCATTTCTTCTGCTGTTACAAGATACATAAGCTCTCCTTAAGATGTTTAAATATTTATTGTTATAATTTATATTTGATATAATAAGTAATTGTTTTTGTATCAAAATTCAAGTTGGAAAATATTTTTTA
>CAZTEM010000141.1:0-4081 GCA_964612755.1 uncultured Desulfobacterales bacterium
TCCCGGCTTGTTTTGACTTGACATAATCAATTTGCCTTGATACAAAAAACTTATATAGGATTATCCTGGATAAATATGTCTTAAAGTTATTGAGAAAATGGTTGACTTTAATCTGGTACTCCTATTTGGTTATATTAGGCTATCAATTGAGACTACGAAAACCCTGGGAGATTTAAATTATGATAACGACTTGTGAGCATTGTGGAAAGCAATATAAAATTAATCCAAATATGATTAAAGGCTCGTCAGCAAGATTTAAATGTAAAGCATGCGGGAATGTGTCTACAATATTAAAGCCTGAGGAAGTATTTGAATCGCCTTCGGTTGTCAACCCTGAACCGATTGTCACGCCAAATTCCGATCTCTCTGAGGAGAAAACCCCTGTTAAAAATTTGCATAGCAATGCTCCTGTCGGATTTATCAGATCAATCAGGACAAAAATAACATTGATTATTATGTTACTTGTCATAGTTTCATTAGGTGTTGTTGGAGTCATTGCAGTTCTTACCAGCAGGCAGGCATTGATCAACCAGGCAGAAAATCATCTCAGCCAAATGTCCAGTCAAAAATCTAAAGAGTATAATCAGATCTTTGAAAAAATTAACGAGGGAATAACATCCCTTGCCGATTATTCAAGGATACTTGCAGAAAGTGACGATATTAGTACGGAAAATAGTTTTCCGGTATTGATCTTTAATTCTAAAGGTCCTGTTAAAGGCAGTGAGTTTGAAAAACGAAAAACAGGTATTCATAAACAATATATGCAATACCAGAGAATGGGTCAGGTATTTAACAGCTATGTTGAGGCAAGCCCGTTTATCCTTGCAGGTTATGTTGCATCAAAAGCTTATAATGGGTCTTCTTTAATGGTACCTAATAAGCGATCCACCTATGAAGCTTTATTAAATATTCCTACATATCACCCGCATATTAGACCATGGTATATACGTGCTGAAAAAGAACAAAAAACTATCTGGACTGCTCCATATGTTGATGCAGATACAAAAGAGCTGATCGTAACATGTGCGTCTCCTGTTTTTCATAGCGATAAAAGATTTATCGGTGTTGCAGCTTTTGATGTACTTTTGACTACTATAGAACAGGGTATTTTAAAGTTGGATATTGGTTATAATAGTTATGCCTTTTTGATTGATAAAACAGGTAAAGTCCTTGTAAGACCAGGTATGAAACGAGGTGATGCAAAATGGGACAGCTCTTATACAAGTAATAATCTTTTGGAAACAGGCAATCCAAGATTCACAAAGATTACACGAAAGATGATCAAAGGTGCTAAAGGTATTGATACTTATATTGACGCTGATAAAGGTGAAACATATATTGCATATTCTCCCATTAAAGCTATTAATGCCAGTATGGGGATTGTGGTTACAAAAAAAGCAATACTCCAGCCGGCAATTACAGCACAGATATATATTGCCGGTGTCTGTATCGTTGTAATTATAATCTCAATTTTTATTGGTATTCTGGTTGGAAATGGTATTACAAAACCCATTAATGAACTGACAACAATGGCTAATTTAATCAGCCAGGGGAAAATGGACCTGGATGTTATTGATGAAAACAGGAAAGATGAAATAGGTGTCCTTACAAAATCGTTTAACAGACTTGTTATAAGCCTTAAACTGGCAATGTCCAGATAATAAACTGATAGGAATTTGTTTTTATCAGGTAATATATATAGGTTTACAATGATGTTAATAAGTTTGGCAATAGATTTGCAGATTTAAGGGGAGAGAAAAAATAAAATCATGGCTTCAGAATATACTCCTTTTTCAGAAATTATTATTGAGTTGAAAAAATTATGTGATACTAAAACCACCGGGACCTTATTTATTGCAACCAAAAAGAATCGGGCTGCACAGGTAATGATTGAAAATGGTGAGATTGTTTTTATTTACTTTGCTGGGAAACGTGGGCAGAAAGCACTATCTCTTATGTCTGAAATACAGGCTGGAACGTTCCGTTTCCAGGCTGGTAAGGTTATTTCTAAGCGTCTCCCATTGCCAGACACCAATGCAATCTTACAGATTTTTGCAGGAGTGGTTGGTCAGGAAAACCTGGAAACAAAGTTAGCACAAAGCGTTCCTGCTGCTGCAAATTCTTTGAATGATACTCAGAAAACTATTTTAAAAGAATGCCTTGCTGAATATATAGGGCCCATGGCATCAATAGTTTGCGAAGATTATTTTCACAGCGCACTGGATTTTATGACCATAGTTGATATCCTTGCCACAAAAATATCCTCTGTTGAGCAGAGGGATGAATTTAAGGAAAGAGTGATGGCAAGGATTGAATAGATCAGCAGTGGTATTTTTATCTGTTTTCAAGAATATTTAATATTTTACTGCACATATATTCAGCTCTGTTTTTTAGATTTTCTGCAACTTTTAGTGTCTTTTTTCTGTATTGTTCATCCTTTATATCTGCCATATTGATTATGACGTTTTTATATGCTCCCCATATTCCCATCTCAAGAGCTCGTGCTCCGACTTCAATATCGGATTTTGAGGCGATATTTCCATGTTCGGCTGTTTCTTTCATTGCATCCCAGGCATTATCAGCAGTTTCCATGGTTGATAGGGGGATTTCAATGGCTTTTTTTAAGCCTTTCTGCATTTTGTTATTTCTATATTCTTGTTCTTCCTTTGTGGTTTTGGGGAGGGAAAGAGCTTTTACAAAATCATTGAAAGCATTGGTGTCTGCATCTATCATGGTAATAAGAGCCTTTGATGCATTGTGCATGGGGGGTATGATTTTTCTCATTATGGGATCAACATCTTCAAATTTTCTAACTCCAAGGGTTAGTTTTGCCACCATGGACCCAAGCCCTGATCCAAGGGCGGCAATAGCTGCAGACACTGAGCCACCGCCAGGAGCAGAACTTCGGGATGCAACTTCTGTAATAAATTCTCTCACACTCATGCCTGCCAGGGGTTCTTTATTTTTTTTGGCAACAATATACTCAATTATTTTTTCTTCAGGGTTAAATGGAGCCACTGAATTAAGCCCCAGTCTTTCAATTGCAAGTCTGATCTTTTGATCCTGGTCAATTATAAAAAGGTCTTCTTTTTTAATATAATATTCGGCTGCAAGGAGCATTGCTTCAAGGGGGACAAGCCCTACCATTTCAGAACCGGCAACACCTATTTTAAGGTTTGCAGCTTCTTTTTTAACTTCTTCAAAAAGAATATGCGGAGGGGTGACAAGGTAGTTGTTTAAATTCACTGTAACCTGGGCAAGATTATAGTCATCAACATACCATCCCATTCCTTTAACCTCTTTGAGTTTCCCTGGTGAGTCATCGCCTCTTCCTTTTTCTCTCAGGTCAAGGGCAATCCGGTGAGCCTGATTTGGTGTTGAAAGGAGATTAACATTATAGGCAATGAGAAAAAAACGTGCGCCTGTAACAGTTGCACCCCATTCAGGAATAAATTCAGCAGGACCAAAGTCAGGTTTCCATTCTTTTGTCACAATTCTTTCTTTTATTGCTTCATATTGACCCTCACGTATTTGAGGAAGTTTTTTTCGATATTCCACGTTTGAGGATTCTTCATAAAGATATATCGGGATGCCTATTTCCTGTGCAGCCCGTTTGCCAAATTCCTTTGATACTTTGACACATTCTTCCATTGTTACATTTGCAACAGGAATAAAAGGGCATACATCCATTGCTCCCATTCTATGGTGCTCACCTTTATGCTTTGACATATCAATTAGTTTTCTGGCAATTTTTGCAGAGTTGAGAGCGCCTTCAATAACAGCGTCTGGCGAGCCCACAAAGGTTATAACAGTTCTGTTGGTGGATTTTCCAGGATCAACATCCAGGAGGCTGCATCCGGGTGTTTCTTTTATGGATTTTGCAATGGCATTAATTGTGTCTTTATTTCGGCCCTCGGAAAAATTGGGCACGCATTCTATAATTTTTTCCATTATATTCCTCTTAATAATTTTCTAAATATCAATTGTAATACTATATCAAAAACATTTGCGGTTGTATATACATATAGCAGCAATTCTCGGTCAAAAATTATTTTTAAAATTAACAAGTGTAATATAGTCA
>CAZTEM010000142.1:0-3829 GCA_964612755.1 uncultured Desulfobacterales bacterium
CAATTGGGTTGTCTATAAGATTATGTATAACCGGGGTCGAGCTTCAAAAGTCTTAACTGATTACACCTACATAAAAATCTTGTATGCCGGGTTAAAAGCCCTATCCTTTTGTCCAGAGAATTGCTTTTCGCTTTTTGGGAATTTCTTTTTGTAAATCTTTAATCTTCCCAAATGTTAAAATACCAGCCATGCAATGTTTTGCACATGCAGGTTCCAAACCTTGTTTTACTCTTTTATTGCAAAACACACAGACTTCGGTAAAAAACGGCATATTTGTTATATACAATTTTCCATTTGGCAATGTATGAATTAGTTCTTGCACTTCCACACCACCAATTTTACCTGCCGGATGATTATATTCCTGCTTGCATGCAACCACACAGGCTTTACAGCCTGTACAATATTCATAATCAATTAACATTCCATATTTCATATTTATTATTCTACCTCTTCAGACAAGGGTTTTCTTATTTTACACATTAAATGTTTGATTGGCGCGCCCAATCCATCTTTACCCTGACAATTCATTGGAATAAGCATATTAATATTTGATTTAAATGTTTTAAATAATGGATCGTCCTTTTCTTCTGGAAACCACCAGCCATGTGTTGCCATTACCATCCATGAAGGAACAATCAGGGTTACTTTTGCCTTGAATAAAGCTTTGCCCTGCCAATTTTCAACAATCACCCATTCTCCGTCTATGATATTATTTTTCTTTGCAGTGTCAGGATTGATTTCCACTACCGGATCAGGGTCAAGCTCTCTTAACCAGGGGATATTTCTATGCTCTGCATGAAAAAAGACTGGAGATCGCCTGCCCGTTGAAAGAATTAAAGGATAGTCCCTGCTCAGATCCGGTCGTGATACAGGAGTAAATGGTGGTTCTTTGTGATATGGTAACGGCTCAAGCCCCCATTCTTCCCTCAAAGTTGCATATAATTCAAACTTACCGCTGGGTGTTGCAAACCCGGGCTTCCCATCAGAACGAAGCAGACCTTTTTCATGCCTGTAATATGGTCTTGATGAATCACCCTCAGGTGGTAATGCCCAACCGCCCTTTGCCTGGAGTTCCTTAAATGTCATGCCAGAAGGCTTTAATATCTCATCAAAAAGATCGTGAACTTTTTCCCATTTAAAATCAGGATCAAATCTTTTTGCCAGTTCAAAATTAATCTCGACATCGGGTCTGCAATCTTCGACTTTTAATGCTTTATTAATTGTCTGGAGAGGAACCCACCACGATCTTACACCATCTTTTTCAAGAAAGGTTGCTGCCGGAAGAATGATATCAGCATATCTTAGCGAAGGCGTCATAAAAAGATCAACACCAACTATAAAATCAAGTTTTTCCAATGCTTTTTGCCAGAGTTTCGGATCAAGCCCAATTCCTGACAAGGGGTTACATGTCTGCATCCATAAGCCTTTAACAGGATATGGATCTTCACTGAAAATCTGTTCAATAACTTTATCTGTCTGACACCGCCATATAAATTTATTAAAAGGACCATATTTATTTTTCCCTATACGCGGTTTATCCTGATCCTGATCTTTTAATTTAATAACACCTTTAGCTCCGGGTAATGCATATGCAACAGCATTAAATGCAGACCGTGTAAAAACATTACCGCCAGGTATGTCAAGATTCCCTGTTAATGCCCAGAGTGCTGCAATTGCCTGGCATAATGGTGTTACTTCCGGAGTCATATCAATGGGAACCCCCCAATGAATTGATGCGGGTTTACTCTTTGCATATAATCTGGCAGATTTTTTTATATAATCAGCAGGAACAAATGTTATATCTTCTACTCTTTCAGGAGTATATTTTTCTGTATTCCTGCAAAACAAATCCCAGACAGTTGTACATTGGATTTTCTCTCCATTTATCAATTCAATTTCAAATTCGCCTGATATAAAAGGGGTTACAGCCTCTGGTCTATATTCTTGCAAAGCTGTGTCCCAAATACAAACAGAATTGGTCTTTGAATCAAAAACTACAAAATTTTCATTTGATCCCTGTTCTACAACATGGCTTTCTCTTAATAATTTTCCTGTATCATTTCTGACTAATCGCGGACCATCTGTAAATGTTTCTAAAAATTTATTATCATAAAGTTGTTCTTTAATAATTACATTTAAAAATCCCATGGCAAGAGCAGCATCCGTACCAGGTCTAATTTGAAGCCAATATTTAGAACGGGATGCAAACCATGACAATCTGGGGTCAATACATATAATCTTTGTTCCCCTTTTCATTAAATCAATGATCCAATGACCAAAAAGGTTATCCGGGCAGGTAGCAGGAATATTGTATCCCCAAATAATCATACATTCAGGAACTTTATATTCCGGACTATCATATCTTTCCGGGAGCCATTGCCCCGCATCAAATACACTGAAATCGCCCTGAATGGTATCAAGCGCAGAAATCCTTGGGCTGTAACAAGCATTGCCACTTAATGCAAACATAACATTGGGACTGCCATAAGCGTAGGCAAGCATACATATCCACGGTCCAATATCTCTGCCGGTTCCCATTGAAAAAATCATGCTTTCAGGTCCAAACTCATTACGAATGTCTTTCATTTTCTGTTCAATAATATCAAATGCTTCTTCCCATGAAATCTTTTCAAACTTATCTTCTCCCCTTTTCCCAACTCTTCTTAAAGGAGTCCTTAAACGATCTTTATGGTCAATATATTGTGTCATGGCAAGAGCTCTTGCACAAAGCCTTCCATGGTTCCACGGATGATCCTTATCACCTTCAATTTTTAGAAGTTTACCATCTTTGATATGTACTTCCACACCGCAGCCGCCATGGCAGCCTGCTCCTGCTGACCAGCTGGTGGTTTTTACTATTTTAACTTTATTGTCTTTCACAGCCATATATTTCCCTTTTTAATTTAAATATTTGCCCCGCACTTTTTAGAAATCTGCTTGCTGATAGTAAAAACTTGATCTCCATATTGTTTAAAACAAGTTTCAGGGAAAGTACCGACAAGAACAATACCTGCAAAAACATTATTTTCATGATTGAAAACAGGAGAGCTTAAAGCATTAATACCCTGCGTAACCATACCATAATCAATGGCATAGCCTTTATCTAAACACTCTTTTAATTCCCGGTTCAACAAATTCATATCAAAGGATTTATTTTCGCCATAAAATTGTAAATTGTCCTGTTTTAATAGTGCCTCTTGATCTGATTTTTTCATAAAGGCAGTTATGGCTTTCCCATGAGCACCATGTGTTATATGAAAGGCCTGATTTCTGCGAATCGTAATTCCAACCATATCATCACCTTCATAAGTCTCGGTAATATAAAATTGGTCATTACTCACCACGCCTAAAAGCACGGTACTTTTGGTTTCATTGGCAAGGTTTTGCAAATAGGGTTCTGATATTTTTCTGATATCAAAATTGTCCTGAACATTTTTTGCCAATGACAATAACCCCGGACCTAATTCATAGGTCTTGGTTTTAGAATCCTTTGTAACAAAATCAAACTGCATTAATGTATGTAAAATTGAATAGCCTTTGCTCTTATGAATATTAAGCTTTTTACATATTTGTGTCACAGTCAATTTTACATCCGAGTTTTCACCAAGGCACAATAAAACTTTAGCTGCCTGATCAACTGCCGGCACAACAGGCTTGTAACTTGAACCTGTTACCCTGCTCATAATATTTCTCCTTTTATATTGTTCTGTATACAGAATCATATTCTATATAAAAGAATATACCATTGCCTTTCTATCCAAGTCAACACTTTTCAGCGATTTTCAGTCAAAAACATGAACAAAGCAGATACGTATATTATTTCGTCATA
>CAZTEM010000143.1:0-3576 GCA_964612755.1 uncultured Desulfobacterales bacterium
TTGTGCATATCTAAATTTTATTATATTATTCACCTGCGTGGTTTTCAAGTGTTGTGAGCTTTGCACAACCTCATTAATTGTTTTATAAAAATCAATCTTCAGTTTAAATTCTTTTATTAATTGGATTATTTTTTTAAATTAATTTGTCATATCTTATTGAATTTATTTGATATTTATGCTATTATACTCTAAAAAAATTAACTTTCAGGAGGCATCATGGCTTACAAATTGATTGAAAATTACACTTCATTTGCTGACATTGCAATTAATATAAATGCAGATAAGAATCGATCCTTGCTCTTCCTTAGAAAACTTGACAATACCATTGATTGGGCACCCATTGAAAAACTCCTTATAAAATTTTATAAGATCGGTAAATCTAAAGAGGGTGAAAGAGCCTATTCACCTTTGTTTCTGTTCAAATGTTTCCTTTTACAAAAATGGTTCCGAATTAAGTCAGATCCTGAGCTGGAGAGCCAGATAAATGACAGGATATCGTTTAGATCTTTTTTAAAATTACCATTGGATCGTCCTTCTCCTGATCATTCTACTTTTTCACGTTTCAGGAAGCGCTTTTCCAAAGATGCAATGATTAAAATTAACAGCGAACTCCTATGGCAGTTTAATCAGCAAGGTCTTTCCATTAATGAAGGCATTGCTGTTGATGCAAGACTTGTTAAATCTGCGTCCAAGCCAATTTCTAAAGATAAGATAAAAGAATTGAAACAAGAATCTAAAACTCCTGAAGGCAAACTTGATAAAAACGGTCAGTCTAAAAAGTTTACCAGGGACATTGAATCGGACTGGACCATTAAAAATGAAAAGCCTCACTATGGTCTGAAAGAACATACTGCCGTTGATACGGAAAATGGTTTTATTCTTTCTACAACTTTGACTCCATCCTCTTTTCACGATTCTCAGTATCTTCCCTATGCTGTGATAAACAGTTTGCATACAAAGGATAAAGTTAAGATAGTATATGCAGATAAAGGCTATGCTGGTGCTCCCAATAGAGGTTTTCTCGCTTTAAATAAAATTAAAGACGGTATCATGCGTAAAGATAACATTAATGCAAAATTAACCGACCTTGAAATTGAACGGAATAAATCCATTTCCAAATATAGATATATTGTTGAGCAATACTTTGGTATCAGCCATCTGCATGACAAAGGGAATAAAGCAAGGTTCCCGAAAATGATAACCAATATTTTTGATATTATGTATAGGCAGTTTGCTTTTAACCTCAGGAAAGGGGCTAAACTTCTTGAGAATATTCCGGTATAGGTGGATAGGTATGCATGCCCGGGCACCAAAATATGGGCAAAGGGTCTCAAATTGAGACAAAATGCGGGTGATAATCATCTGGATATCGGTCAAAAAATGTTTGTTTTGAGTTTTAATTAGTTTAATTTTGCTCTGGTTTTAAAAAAATTATCTAAAAAATTATAATTCAGAGGATATTTGCATCTTGCAAAGGTCTAGAGTTGTGCAAGTTTGCTTTTCATATGGAAATTCTATCTCTTTTTTAGAGATAGATCAATCGATAAGTATCTTTTTTTTAGTGTTGCGAGCAGGCCATTTGTTTATATCTGTGTATCAATACTTTTTATTCCATCAATTATTGTTTCCATATTATAATACGAGAAATTGCATGTCAGTCAATGGATTGAGAATATAGCTCCGCCCCGTCGTTTTTATCTAAAACAGAGTATAACATATTGAATTTATAATACTTTTGTTTTATAAAATAATAAATTAATATTTTTCTGCCCATTCTCAATGGTATAGTAATATGTAATAAAGTTAATATACTAATAACAGTATTTTGTCAATATGTTGCTTAAAAGTATGAAAATGGGAAGTTTAATTCTCTATTGTTTTTGCTATAGCATTCCAGATTGCCTTGGGCCAGTTATTGAAACAATTGGAAAGGCAGCAAATGTTTTATAAAATCATGCCCTGAAGCTTGTTTTATTGTCGACATTGTATTTTCCCCTTGTGTCTACAATCAATTGTGCATTATCTCTGATCATTTCCCAGTCAAACTTGTCATGATCTGTTGCCACAAGAACACAATTAAATTTTGAGATGGTTTCCGGTGTAAGTTCAATGCTTTCAAGGTCAAATTGATGGTTTCTTATCTTTGGGAATTTTGGTACATGGGGGTCGGAATATGATATCAAAGCACCTTTTGCTTCAAGTTTTTTCATAAGTTCCACACTGGGTGATTCACGCATATCATCTACATTTTTCTTATAGGCAATACCAAGTATAAGAATCGAGGAGCCTTTTACAGATTTACCCTTTGTATTTAATGCTTCCATCACTTTGGCCACAACATAATCAGGCATGGATATATTAACTTCGCCTGCAAGCTCGATGAATTTTGTTGCAACACCGTACTCTCTTGCCTTCCATGTCAGATAAAAGGGGTCAATGGGGATGCAGTGGCCGCCAAGGCCAGGACCTGGATAAAACGGCATAAATCCAAATGGTTTTGTGGCAGCTGCACGTATTACTTCAAACAGATCAATACCCATGTGTTCGGCAACTATTTTGAGTTCATTGACCAAAGCAATATTTACAGCTCTGAATGTGTTTTCCAGGATTTTTGTCATCTCAGCTGCTCTGGTTGAACTCACGGGAATTACCGTGTCAATGATTTTATCATATAGTGCCCTGCCCATTTCCATACATGCCTTTGTCGTACCGCCGCATACTTTTGGTATGGTGCTGGTGGAATAGTCCGGATTGTTGGGGTCTTCCCGTTCAGGAGAGTATACAAGATAATAGTCTTTTCCAATAATAAAGCCCTGTTTTTCAATTCTTGGTTTTAACTCTTCTTCAGTTGTGCCGGGATAGGTTGTGCTTTCCAGGGATAGTACCTGTCCCTTTTTCATATAGGGCAGCAGGGTTTCAAGGGAGCTTATTACATAGGAGAGATCCGGTTCTCTGTGCTCATTTAACGGTGTTGGCACGCACAGTATCAGGGCATCTGTCTGCCCGGCCTTTGAGAAATCAGTGGTCGGCAGAAATTTTCCTTTGTCATGGGAAGTCTTTATTATTGAGACATCAATATGTTCAATATAACTTTTACCCTGTTTTAAAGAATCTATCTTTTGTTGATCAATATCAAATCCCATGACAGTATAACCCTGGATCAGATATTCCAGGGCCAGGGGCAGTCCCACATAGCCAAGGCCAATAATGCCGATCACAGCTTTTTTGCTGTTAAACTTTTCTATCTGCTCTTTTAGTTTTATCATTTTTCATTCCAATTAATATTATTGTATGTATGGATTGTTTCTACAACAGCTGTTAGATCCTTTTCCGTAAGAAGAGGGTGCATGGGCAGGCTTAACACCTTTTTTGAAAGGGATTCAGCAACAGGGGTTTTTATGGTTTGTTCCAGTGCAGGCTGTTTATTCAGGGGAATTGGATAGTGCACTGCTGTGGGGATATTATTTTTTTTAAGTTTTTCAACTAATTCTTCCCTTGCATCTGTCTGTATTGTGTATTGCGCATATACACTTGTGTTGTTGGGATCAATATATGGTGTTATCACATTGGCATTTT
>CAZTEM010000144.1:0-3559 GCA_964612755.1 uncultured Desulfobacterales bacterium
TTACCACATAACAATGGTTTTATGCAAGTTATTCGTTATTGTTTCAGCAATTCTCAATCAAAATACCTGCATGGGAAATAAACTTATTACGAATTTTTGTTTACAACATCAATACCCTTTGATACTGATTTAATAAAAGGATTAATTCCACACTTATATATCAAAAGATGGAAACAATTCTTATTCTGGCATTTTGCCATAGCCATATCAGCAAAAATTGCAACGTTGCAATGCTTAATTTTATTGTCAATTAATAGTAGTAATAAGTTATTTACAAATCTGGAGCGATTATGCAATACGGAAAGTATAAATTTTTCTGCGAATTTAATAGCAATGCCGAGTTACCATCTTATAAAGGTTCAACTTTCAGAGGCGTTTTCGGTCATGCACTAAAAAGTATTGTCTGCACTTTAAAGCATAATGAATGCAGCACTTGCCTGCTTCGCACACATTGTATTTATGCACTTGTTTTTGAAACTAAAATTGCAGTCCCTGTCTCTGAAAATTCGCGAATATCTGCTGTCCCACACCCTTTTGTGATTGAACCGCCATTAACTGATAAAAAACATTACCAGAATAATGATCCTTTTGATTTTAACCTCCTGTTATTCGGAGATATGAATAAAAATTTACCCTATTTTATTTATGCCATGGATCAAATGGGGAAAACAGGAATTGGGAAAAAAATCAACAAAAACCGTGGCAAATTTGAATTACTAAAAGTAACAAATGCAAAAGGTATAATTTATACTGCACCTGACAAAAAACTTATTAATCACAATGTTGATTCATTAAATCTTTCCATCACTGATGCAGCAGTTAAAGATAATATCATTATAAAGCTCAAGCTTATAACGCCTTTAAGGTTAAAATTCAAAAATAAATTTAAAGCCGAATTACCTTTCCATGTCTTGACAAGGGCAATGCTGCGAAGGATTTCAAGTCTTTTTGAATTCTATGGTACAGGAGAGCCTGCCATTGATTATAAGGGACTTGTAAAGGATGCAGAAAACATTCAAATTATAGATAATAGCCTCAAATGGTTTGACTGGAAACGATATTCATCAAGGCAAAATGAAAAAATGCTTATGGGTGGTTTAACAGGACATATCTCTTACAAGGGTAAAATCGCCAGATACCTTCCTCTGCTTGACCTATGCAGCAAAACACATATTGGCAAACAGACCGCCTTTGGTCTGGGTAAAATCAGAACAGAGGTGATAAAATGAAAAATATTCTCCTTGCAGTAACCGGATTAAGCCCCCAGGTAATAACCGAGACCCTTTTTGCCATTTATCAGACAGGCAGGGACATACATGAAATAATAATCATCACAACAAACCAGGGCAGGGAAAAAATCTACTCCTCCCTGCTTGCAGGACAAAACAGTTATTTTAATCAATTCCTTAAAGAATATGATATCCCAAAAGACTCAATACTTTTTAATCACGATTCAATCCATGTAATCTGTGATGAATACGGCAACACAATCTCTGATCTTGTGAACGAAGATGAAAACAGATACCTTTTAAAACTCTGCCTGGACATAACCTTTAAACTCACAAGCAGACCTGAGACCTCCATATATTTTTCCGTGGCAGGAGGCAGAAAAACCATGAGTTCCTGCCTTACCCTTGCAGCCCAGCTGTATGCCAGGCCCCAGGACAGACTCTGCCATGTACTTGTGTCCCCGGAATTTGAAAGCAATAAAAACTTTTATTATCCGCCAAAAATCCACACCAGTATAAAGCTTAAAAACAAAGACGGAGAAACATTTTACAAAAATACAAAATATGCAAAAGTAAACCTTGTCAATATTCCTTTTATATCCATCAGAAACCATCTTACACAAAATGATTTAAAAGAGGTAAAAGACCCGGGAACTTTAATGCTCTCCCTTGTTCAGGATATAAAGCCATTACTCAGAATAGATTTTATCTTAAAAAAGATCATTTACAAAAATATAGAGCTTGATCTAATGCCTGCCCACCTTGCCCTGTACGGTTTTTTTATCATGCAGAAAAAAAACTGCAAAAAAGAGCCAGCCACCTGCGGCAATTGTACAGACTGTTTTTTACAAATCCATGAAATTTTAGATAAACAAGACAAGATCACAGAAATCTACAAAAGATTATGCGGCACAAGACCCATAGAAGAAATGCAGGGCAGAGGAATTGTTGACCTTGACCATGAAAATTTCAGATCCTTTAAAAGCAAGATAAAAAAACTAATAGAAACAAGATTTGGACCCCAGACATTAAAAGAAATCGAAATATCTTCAATCGGTTCAAGACCAGACACAAAATACGGAATTAAAACAGATAAATCAAAAATAGAAATTGTTATGTAGTCAATAAAAATTATTTTTTGCTTTCACAGGAGGGAATCCATGAACTTATTAATACTTTCAATCGGCAGTAATCCAATGCCAAATTATATTACTGCTAAATACTTACTGCATGAAAATCGAAAAGAATTAGAATGTAAAAACCTGCCCAAACCTGACATGGTGATGTTTGTGTATTCATCCAGAACTGAAAAATTTAAGGAAAAAATTGCTGCACAATTAGATTTAAACCAAGATCAGAGTCTCGGAGTTAATTTAGAGAATAAATTCAGAGAATTTGAGGAGATAAAACAAAAGGTTCTGGAAAAATTAAAAGAATTAAAACCATATTCAATACATTTAAACTATACTGGTGGAACAAAGCCCATGGCTGTCGGAATCTCCTCAGCTGTTGAACAGTTTGAAGAATGTAAAAACAAAATCTATTCTGATTTATCACCTGACAAATTTAAATTGATTCTTCGGAAAGGTAATGTATTTCCAATAAATAGAGATATTAGAGATATCGTGAAAATTTCAATTAAGGATTTATATGAGCTTCATGATTTAAAAACTCCAACATTAAAAAAAGAAAATAGTAATTGGTATTCTGAAAAATTTATAAATTATCTAATAGATAAAAAAAATGAATTTAAAAAAGGGGATGAAGATTTTTATTATCTTTGGAGAAAATGGCCTGGCAAGACAAAGGATAAAGACAACAGGAAAGCACTGAAAATAAGTTCAGGTGGGCAAAACAATGAATTGGAAGGATATAAACAATCATTAGAGCTTTCTGTCAAAGATTTTATTAAGGATCAGACATTGGATTCACAACAACTGAAACACCTGAAAAGATTTATTTGCGGGGTGTGGTTAGAAGAATATCTATTTTCAGTATTGCAAGAAATCAAAGAAGATTGTGGCTTAACAGATATTGCATGGAACGTGGAAACAAAAATTAAAGGCAGACGTTTTGAGCTTGATATAATTGCCATGAAGGGATGCCAGTCTTTTGTTTTTACCTGTACAAGTGATCATACTTCAAGCCTGTGTAAAGGCAAAGCTTTTGAAGGAGTTTATCGTTCCGAACAGATAGGTGGAGAACAGTCAAAAACCATTCTTGTCTGTATGGGAGATGATTTTGATAAAAAGGGTAAACCAACTGATGACAATGATAAAAAAGTTATTGAAAGTATAAAAAAAGACATGTCCCAGTTTGATGCAGTCAGC
>CAZTEM010000145.1:0-3151 GCA_964612755.1 uncultured Desulfobacterales bacterium
AAGATGCTTTAGCAATTCCCAAAAGCAGCATTTCATGAACATGAAAAATACCCACCGGTTTTTCTGCTGCCCCGGCGCTCAATAAATTCATTTTTTGTTAATGTTCTGATTTGTTTATGGATTGTATCAATAGGGCGTTGTAAGCTGACTGCTATGTCATTTGCCTGTATGCCCGGGTGGTTTGCGATATAGTCTAACAATACAACTAATTCAGGATTTAACTTGCCATTTAACTTGCCATTTAACTTGCCATTTAACTTGCCATCATCGGGAATATTATCCTCAGCAGCAGGGCGTTCAAAAATAGCTGTAACAAAACCGTCAAATTCAAACTGAATAGGAGTAAGACCTGATTTTTTCATTAAATCCTGCATTCTTATAATGCCGGTTCCCATTTTTTCTATATAGCCCATACGATGAAAAAGGCTTGCAATATTAGCATTCCTCAGAATACTTTTTTCCCCAAAGTTTTTTTTATTAATACCTTTTACGAGGGTGCCTGGGCTTGATATCTCCACTCTGTCATCAAATATTGCGACCATGATATTTGCTCCTTTTTCAAAATAATCGCGGTGGCATACTGCATTGATAACAGCCTCCCGCAATGCCTCAAAAGGGATCTCAGGTATTTCTATTCTCTTAGGGGAGCCGTCAAATTCATAGCGAATGGAAATATGCTGTTTTAGAAACAGCATTGCATTGTCAACGCTTGTTACAATATCTTCATTGAAATCTTTTCTATCCAATATATTTACTCTATTGATACCTTTAAAAAGTACACAGGTTATGGCTGTATGTCTGTATATATGTTCAAGATTTTTAGCAAAAAGCAGAATTCCTGTATTATTGAAAAGTACCTTACCATCTTGCCTCTCAATAACTCCAAGATTTTGAAGAATAGTTGGAACAGAGACAACCAATGATATATTGGATTTTTTCAGAAAGTGGTTTAATTTTTTTTCATCAAAATTTTTTTGTAACTAAAATCAATGTTTGTTAACTCATCATATCTTATTTTACCTTCAGATTGAAAAAACTCAATTATTTGATTTCGGGTCATTTTTTGCGCATTGGGTCCAATTCTGGTATAGAATCCTGAAGAACAACAATATGGCTTGTCTGCTCCGCTTCGGACATGGACAATAAGTATATTCTGTACTTCTTTTAATATTATTTTAATTGCAGGCTCGCAATTGTTGGCAATATCCTGTGTCTGAGATTTTAGTTTGTTGGTTATTTTTATTCCCTTTTGTTCACCACTATCGGAGATCCCAATAAAAATTCTACCACCGGACCCATTTGCAAAGGAGACCATTTCTTTATCAATATTTGATAACTTTTCCTTAAATTCAATAAGGTAGCCTTCACCATCTTCAATTATCTGTTCAAGTTCTTTAGAATTCATTAGACTGGAAGCTCCCTGTTAATATCAAAATTTCATCATCTGAAGCATGACAGGCAAGTATATAAATTTTATTACCAATTACTTTTTATCCATGAGATCGCGAAATGTCAAGAAATAAGCATCAATAACAGATCAGCCATGGGAAAAATATATAAATCAGGATTCTAATTCAATAAAGTCTTCACAATGGAGTTGTCGGGATTTTTAAGGAGCATGAATATAAGCTGGGTAAATAATTGAAAAGTATCAGATTCCGGGTTTTGTAATGTTTGTTTTATTTTTGCAATGGTATTAAATTTAAAATCATTATTTTTTGATTTATTAATTTCTTTTTGTCTGAGATAAAGGATAATCAATCGTTTTGAATTGTTTTTTTTAAGATAATTTTTAATTGCAACCAGAAAGCTTTTAAGTGATTGCTGTTTTATTTTATTAACATGGTTTTGGTCACATGCGTACTCATGGCTTTTCAATTGTTTTGTATATTCCTTGGGTGAATATTGTTCTGCAAGGCGTTTTTTAATGGCAGGCAGCATATTTTTTCTGATTTTTACGGCTTTGGGTTTAAAAGTTTCAAAATATTCTTTAAGACTTATCATGCCAGGCTGGGTAAGATCGTAATCCCCATTATCAAGCAGGATATTTTCAATTTGAGAATCAAGAAGAAAACAAAGAGAGTATTTTTTATTATTTTTATTAATCACTTTTAATTTGTCAAAATAATTAAATTTTAGTCCTTTGGTGCCGGGCATTTTTTCTATAAAGAATTCAGTGTCTTTATTTATCGGGATTCTTTTTTGACCTGTGGGGTTTAAGCTGCTTGTAAAAGTCGGAGCAACAATAAATGCTCCATCAGGGGTTATCTCAGTGCCATAAGAGTCTGTAATGGAAGATTTTATTGTACAAAAGTCTTCATCCCTTCCAGCAGGTATTAAAAGATCATCTGTATCATGTTGTTTGTCAATTTTTATGGATAGTAAATTTTCTATTTTTTTGATTCGATCCCGATTACAGGATGTGATACTTGCTGAAATATCTGTTTTTTGTTCTATAAGTTTTTTAAATATGGATTCTTTGCCTTTGGGGACTTTTGTAAGCATGCCATAGGAAGGAATAAGGTTTTTTTCTGAAAGAGTATTAATAAGATGAATTATATTTTTATTTTTTTCTTTCCAGTCAAGGGGATCAGATGCAGAATATAATGCATATTCTTTATTATTCTGTTTTGCAAGGTTTTGAGAAATTTTTATTATGGCGTCAAAGGAAAAATGCTTTCTTATGCCGGGCAATGCCCACTCGTTACAGCGCCTGCAATAATTGCTGCATCCGGTTGAAAGTTGAAAATTGATAGTTGTGGAAAAAAGAATTTTTAAAGTTTTATCATCAATTCCAAGATTTGTTTTCCATGTATCATAATCAATAATACATGGGTTTTTTATTTCAGCCCTGGTGAACTTTTTTAAAAATTTGTTTAAATATTTATAAAGTTTTTGTTTTTTAAATTTTTTTGCAAGGGTATTGATCTGGTACAGGGATTTGAGAGAATTTTCAGCAAGAGTCTGATTGGTGGTTAATGCTTTTTTTAATGTTAAAAAACTTTGATCAAAGGCAGGCTCATTTTCTGAATATAATGCTGCAAGGAATTTATCCCGCAGTGAATCAAAATAGTGAATCTGGCAATTATTGGTTTTCATGGATTGAATAAAATAATAAAAAAAAGGGGATTTAAAAGCAATCCCCTTTTTA
>CAZTEM010000146.1:0-3103 GCA_964612755.1 uncultured Desulfobacterales bacterium
ATTTTTATTAATTTAATATTTTACTCTGTTGCTGGAATTTGTGCTAAATTAATCAAAGAAAAGAATTCAAAAGATCTGTAATTTTGAGAATAATGGTCAATCAACTAGCCAAATATCAAATATCAGGGTTTTCTTTTATCCTTTAATATCTTATTGGAAATAACTATTCTCTGGATTTCGCTGGTTCCTTCATAAATTGTAAAAACTCTGGCATCCCTGTAAAATCTTTCAACGGAATAATCTTTGGTAAACCCATACCCACCATGTATCTGCAATGCCATACCGGTTATTCTGTTTACCATTTCCGAAGCATAAAGTTTTGCTATGGAAGCTTCTTTTGAATAATCTTCTTTTCTGTCCTTCATGGATGCAGCTGATAAGATCAATTGTTTTGCAGCTTCGATCTGTACTGCCATATCAGCAATCTGAAATCGTATTGCCTGGTATTTTGAGATGGGTTGTCCAAATTGTTTTCTTGATTTTGCATATTTTACCGCAGCATCAAAAGCTGCCATGGCAACTCCTAAAGATTGGGCTGCAATTCCGATTCTTCCGGCATCCAGACCCTGCATTGCCATTTTAAAACCATCGCCTTCGTTACCAAGCAGGTTTTCTGCAGGGACTCGGCAGTCATTAAAAAGTAAATCACTGGTATCAGATGAACGAAGCCCCATCTTATCTTCTAAATGACCTACTTCAAAACCTTTTATTCCTTTGGGAACAATAAAAACACTTATGCCCTTATGTTTTGCCTTTTCATCTGTCTTGGCCGTAACTAATGCAACTTTGCAATTTTTACCGGAAGTGATAAACCTTTTTGTCCCGTTTAAAATATAATAGTCCCCGTCTTTTACAGCAGTTGTAGTCTGACTCACAGGATCAGAACCAGCATCAGGCTCTGTAAGCCCGAATGCGCCAATGATTTTCCCCTTTGCCAAAGGGATCAGATATTTCTTTTTTTGCTCTTTTGTGCCAAAATGGTACAGACTTTCACATACAATTGAATTTTGAACAGACATTACAACCGATGTTGATGCACAGGAATAAGCTATTTCAGAAAGGGCAAGAACATAGCTTATGGTATCGGCATTCTCACCACCATATTCTTCCGGGATCATCATGCCCATAAGACCTAATTTGCCCATTTTTTTAAAATTCTGTGCCGGGTATTCTTTAGTCTTATCGCGCTCGTCTGCGGTCACAGCAATAACCTTTCTGGAAAATTCCCTGACCATATCCTGAATCATCTGCTGCTCTTCAGTAAGCTTGAATAACATTATTTACTCCTTTGTTTACTAACCCTGATCCATACAATTATATTAAGGTGCATACACGATCACTATGAGTTCGGCATCTTCTTTGCCAATATTTTTCAGGTCATGCTTTATTCCGGAATTAAAATGGAGAGAATCTCCCTGTTTTAACAGGTTTACATTTTCTCCCACGTCAACTTCAACACTGCCCTTTAAAACATAAACAAACTCCTCGCCTTCATGCTGAAATCCAACGCCCTTATGGGGTTTGCCTGCTTCAATCATGATTTTGAATGCTTTTATATGTTTGTTGTCGCCGCCTGAACTTAAAGATGTATAAGCATAATTATCAGTGCGTTTAGTATGGGCTGTTTTCCGTTTTGCAAGATTGTCCTCCTCATCTTTTAACAAAGCATTGGAATCAATGCCAAGGGCTTTAGATAATTGAATCATGGTGCCCACAGAAGGAATCTCACTACCTGCTTCGATTTTTTTCACATAATCTTTTTTCATGCCTGTTTCATTGGCAATAAAATCAAGGGTAAGGTTTTTAGCAAGCCTTACCTTTCTGATTTTTTTACCCAGGGAAATTTCTTTGGTCTTTTTTGCCATTGTTTATCACCCTTGGAATATCATTGTTTTAAAATTAAATTTACATCATCAATTTATTCATCAATCAATGACTTCGATCCAGTTTTCCGTATCCTTTGTTTTTCCATATTGAATATCTGTTAAAGCTGTATAAAATTTCATGGCAAGTTCACCCGGTGTACCATCACCTATCTCAATTGTTTCATCACCATATCTGATTTCTTTTACAGGAGATACCACAGCTGCAGTCCCTGAACCAAATACTTCTTTTAACTTACCATCTTTGCCAGCCTGGATAAGTTCATCAATACTTATTTTTCTTTCTGAAACATTTATCCCCCATTTTTCAGCAAGGCTTATTACAGAATATCGTGTGATTCCGGGTAAAATACTTCCGCTGAGTTCAGGAGTTACAAGTTGGTCTCCAATTAAAAAGAAAATATTCATTGCACCTACTTCTTCTATATATTTTCTTTTGATACCATCAAGCCATAAAACCTGAGCATATCCTGCTTTGACTGCTTCTGTCCCGGCAGTCAGGCTTGCAGCATAATTGCCTGCTGTTTTAAATTCTCCCACACCGCCTTGTACAGCCCTGACATGATCTTTGGAAACCCATATCTTTAAAGGATTAAATCCTTCTGCATAATAAGCAGCCACCGGAGAAAGAATAATAAAAAATCTATATGTATTTGATGCCCTGACCCCAAGAAAAGAATCTGTTGCAATCATGGTAGGACGAATATACAGGGACGTGCCTTCTGAGCCGGGTACCCAGTTTTTTTCAAGCAGAATCAATTTTTTTAAAGCTTTCATGACAAAATCAGCATCAATTTCAGGCATGCAAAGTCCCTTTGCCGATCTATTAAACCTTGCAAAATTATCCCTTGCTCTGAAAAGCTGTATTTTCCCTTCAGGGGTTTTATATGCTTTTAATCCTTCAAAAATTGCCTGTCCATAATGGAGCACCATGGCAGCAGGAAGTAATGGAATCTCGGCATAAGGCTCAATGCGGGCATCATGCCATCCTTTTTTTTCAGAATAATCCATACTGAACATATGATCAGTAAAATATTGCCCAAACCCCAAAGATGAATCTTCGGGCTTTATGCCCTTATTTTTTGCCTCTGTAACAGTTATTTCCATTCTTTCCTCCATAATATGCAATCTTTAAAGATTTTAATTTTAGTTTATTATCTTGTATATATGCTCTATATCCTTTTCATTTGTCAAGATTAAATCCAAGAACAGCAATTCTC
>CAZTEM010000147.1:0-2963 GCA_964612755.1 uncultured Desulfobacterales bacterium
GCTCCAACCTATTATATGGTTGAAGGATCTGCAAATATTTGTAAATGGATTATTGCTCTTGACCAACTTGGCATAAGAAAAGCCAATAGATAAAAATTAATATAATTCAGGCTGCATGGCGGCTTGTTTGATTGCAGCCTGAATATTTTATTTTGATGTGGAGATTTATGTATGGAGAAAAAACAGCTTATTGAAAAAACCGGTAAAACAGCTCAATTATATTTCAGCACTGTTAAAGATGAGGAAAAACCTTATAATTTGTGGAGAGAATTTGATAAAGATCTTGCAAAAGATATGTCTCTTTATATTACAGGAACAATGTACTCAAGGGAAAAAATTCCCCATCAAACAAGACAGCTTGTTACTGTTGCAGCTCTAACCTGCCTTGCAAAACCGGAAGAATTGAAATTACATATCCATGCAGCTTTTAATGTTGGATGCTCAAAGGAAGAAATAGCCGAGGTCATGTTCCAGACAAGTATATATGCCGGGGTCCCTGCATGTAATACCGGTCTTACCATGTTAAAACAAGTCATAGAAGAAAGGCAGGAAACTTAACCGGATTATTAATCTAAAAATGTTATCTGAACTTACAGGACAGCTTGAAAGAATTACTTTCTATAGTGAAGAGAGCAATTATGCTGTGTGCCGTGTTAAGGTAAAAGGGGAAAAAAATCTTGTCACCATAGTTGGGAATTTAATAAACCCGAATCCGGGCGAGATCCTTAAGATGCAGGGCAAGTGGTTTGATCATCCAAAATTCGGTGCCCAGTTTATAGTTCAACAATATAAAACTAAGGTGCCTGCAACAGAATTCGGTATTAAAAAATATCTTGGATCAGGTTTGATAAAAGGCATAGGTCCGGTGATGGCCCAAAGAATTGTAAAAGTTTTTGGTGAAAAATCACTTGATATTATAGAAAAGGATATTTCAAAGCTTTTAGAGATCCAGGGTATTGGCAAAAAAAGAATAGCAATGATTGAAAAAGCCTGGGAAGAGCAAAAAGAAATCAGAAATGTAATGCTTTTCCTGCAGTCCCATGAAGTAAGTTCTGCCTATGCAGCAAAGATTTTCAAACAATATGGTGATAATGCAATTGAAATTGTTAAAAAAAACCCTTATCAGCTTGCTGACGATATTTTTGGAATAGGGTTTATCACTGCTGATAAAATTGCAAAAAAACTTGGCATTGAAAAAAATTCAATATTAAGAATAGAAGCAGGGATTTTGTTTACTCTCCATTCACTTTCCAATGAAGGACATGTGTGTTTTCCCTATGAAAATCTAATTGAAAAAGCTCAGGAACTCCTTGGTACAAAGAGAGACAGGGTTATCAAAGCAATTGAAATTGCAAATAAAAATAAAAAAATAATGCTTGAACAAATTGCTGAAACAGATAGTACAAATGTGTTTTTATCCCAGTATTTTTTTAGTGAAAAAGGCATAGCAGCAAGATTGCATAAAATTAAGCATCAAAAATCAAGCATAAGAAAAATAAATATTCCTAAAGCCCTTGAATGGGTGCAAAAACAAATCACCATAAAGCTTGCCAAAATGCAGAACCAGGCAATAGCCAAAGCCTTTGAAGAAAAACTCCTTATTATTACAGGAGGTCCAGGTACTGGTAAGACAACAATTATTAATGCTATTTTGAAAATTTATAAAAAACTTGAAATAAGAATTTTACTTGCTGCGCCAACAGGCAGGGCTGCAAAAAAAATGAATGAAGCAACCTGGCATACAGCAACAACCATACATAGAATGCTTAAATATTCCATGACAAAAAACGGTTTTGAAAAAGATGAAAAAAATCCTTTAAAATGTGATGTTTTAATTGTGGATGAAGCATCAATGATTGATACTTATCTCATGTATCAGCTTTTAAAAGCAGTGCCTGATACTTGTTCAATTATATTTGTTGGAGATGTGAATCAGCTCCCTTCTGTGGGTCCTGGTAATGTTTTAAATGATATAATTTTATCAGGCATGTTTGCAGTTGTAAAACTTGATACAATTTTCAGACAGGCAAGGAAAAGTTTGATTATAGTCAATGCCCATAGAATTAATAAAGGGATATTCCCTATAATCAAAACCAAAGCAAAATCTGATTTTTTCTTTATTCAAAAAGACGAACCTGAAGATGTTGTAAATACAATTGTGAAACTTGCAAGTATAAGAATTAACAAAAAATTCGGGTTTGATTCCATGAATGATATTCAGGTTTTGACACCAATGCATAGGGGGCTTACAGGCTCTTCAAATCTTAATATTGAGCTTCAAAAAGCTCTTAATAAAGGAACAAAAGGGATATCAAGAGGCAGCAGGACCTATAGAATTAATGATAAAGTGATGCAGATTAAAAACAATTATGACAAACTTGTATTTAATGGCGATATTGGCATAATTGAAAAGATAAACTATGAGACTCAGAAATTAATTATTTTGTATAATTCAAGGCAAATCGAGTATGATTTTATGGAGCTTGATGAAATTATTCATGCCTATGCCGTCTCAATCCATAAATCCCAGGGTTCTGAATATCCTGTTGTAATTATTCCAATTTTGATTCAGCATTATATATTATTGCAGAGAAATTTGATCTATACTGCTATTACAAGGGGGAAAAAACTTGTAATAATGGTTGGGACAAAAAAAGCCCTTGCAATGGCTGTAAATACTGTTAAATCGGAGATAAGGCATACAGGATTGCAAAGAAGGCTTGCCCGTGCATCCAAATCAGCCCTGAAAATTCTTTAATTGATGGTTAAACTTTGTTTGACAATTTTATTTGTTTATAGTATAAAACTTTCTAAAATTAAATGCCGAAGTGGTGGAATTGGTAGACACGCTAGACTTAGGATCTAGTACCGCGAGGTGTGGAGGTTCAAGTCCTCTCTTCGGTACCATTTATTTAAAAAAGGCTTTACACATTTAATGCGTAAAGCCTTTTTTAATATTATTT
>CAZTEM010000148.1:0-2847 GCA_964612755.1 uncultured Desulfobacterales bacterium
TTGCTTTTATACCTTTTTTATCAACAATTCTTATGGTTTCAGATCCGATTACTGCTATATCGGCTTTTCCTTTTAGATAATTGATGTCGGTTTTATTTTTTACTCCAAAACCTACAGCTAAAGGGAGGATAGTTGATTTACGGCATCTTTTAAGATAAATTTCAAGTTCATTGGAAAATTGAGTCTCTTTGCCTGTCACACCTTTTCTTGCCACACAATAAATAAACCCACTGGCATTTTTTGCAATATATTTCATCCGCTTATCACTTGTTTCAGGTGAATAGATAAATATAGGGCTGAGTTGATTTTTCTTCATGGCATTTATGTATTCATTTGCTTCCTCAGGAGGGATATCAGGAACAATAGCACCTTTTAAATCCATTGCAGTCATTTGATCTGAGAAGTTTTCCATGCCAAATTTATACAAAATATTTGCATAACTCATGAAAAGAAATGGGATATCAAACTTTTTGGCAGCATTCTTTGCAAATTCAAAACATTTCTCAACAGATGAACCATTTTCAATGGATTTTTGGTTAGCTCTCACGATAACAGGTCCATCAGCCATGGGTTCGGAAAACGGAATCTGTAATTCCATTAAATCAACACCTGCTTCCACCATTTGCTCGACAATATCCATTGAATCTTTAAATGAAGGATACCCCAATACAATATGGGTCATCAAAAGGATCTTTTTTGTCCTAAGTTTTTTATCAATATAGGATTTAAGCATTTTTATACTCCAGGGCTTTGTCAATTATAAATTGCTTCCATTCCGGATCATCAAAACCATCTGCAATGGTGAATATATCTTTATCTCCCCTGCCAGACTGATTGATTATTATTAAATCATCTTTTGAAAGTTTTCCAACCTCTTTAAAAGCAAATGCAAAAGCATGGGCAGATTCAAGAGCAGGAATAATACCTTCTTTCTTCATCGTAAGGCTTAATGCCTTCATTACTTCATCATCAGTTGCACTTTCAAATCTTGCTTCTTTCAAATCATGCATTTTTGCAAGGATAGGAGATACCCCGACATAATCAAGCCCTGCTGAAATAGAATGGGTCTCTTTCATCTGTCCGTCATCATCTTGAAGAAAATATGTCATATATCCCTGAGCTATTCCGGGGCTTGCCTCTTTTGAACTAAGCCTTGATGCATGTTTACCGGACGACAGACCCTTACCTCCGGCTTCCACACCTACAAGTTCCACGGGATCATCTAAAAAACCTGAAAAAATCCCCATTGCATTGGACCCTCCACCAACACAAGCATATACTTTTGCGGGCAATTTACCTTCAATTGCCAAAATCTGCTTTCTTGCTTCTTTCCCGATAATTGACTGAAAAAAACTAACCATTTCAGGAAAGGGATGGGGACCGCAGGCAGTGCCTAAAACATAATGCGTTGTATCCATATTTGTAACCCAGTCCCTGAAAGCCTCGTTAATGGCATCTTTTAAGATTCGTGTCCCGTCTTTCACCGGAATAACATTTGCACCAAGCTGTTCCATCCAGAAAACATTGGGTCGTTGTCTTAAGACATCAACTTCGCCCATATATATAGTACATTCAAACCCGAATTTTGCAGCCATTGTAGCGGTTGCAACTCCATGCTGTCCTGCTCCTGTCTCGGCAATAACTCTTTTTTTACCCATTTTTTTGACAAGCAGACCCTGACCCATAACATTATTGGCTTTATGCGCCCCTGTATGGTTAAGATCTTCTCTTTTTATATATATTTTTGCACCATTAAAATAATCAGTCAAATTTTGAGCAAATGTCAAAGGAGTTGGTCTGCAGGAATAGGATGACATTAAATTTTTATACTCTTTCCAAAATCCAGGATCATTTTTTATCTGACGAAAATAAGACTCTAATTCATCAAATGTTGCAGTTAAGACCTCCGGTAAAAAAGCACCTCCGTATTTTCCATAATATCCACGATCTTTCATTTTTAAAAACTCTCCTGAGTAATAGCTTTAGGCTATTGTTACATTAGTATTTGCCATTAGAGGAAATACTCTGGGCAAAGGCAAAGTCATCTGTCTTGCATAAAAGCTTTGAATATAGTGCTCTTTTAGCTCCGGGGAAATTAAGTGTTCTTTTAACCTCAAGGATTTTATCATTTTGATCAAGATTGAGTAACTCTGCGTTTTTTGGACTTAGACTTGCAATTTTAAATATCTGTCTGCCATTTTCAGGTTTTAAATAGTAATGATCCAGGACTAACCGGGCAAGAGATTTGCCTTTAAGGTCAATTTTGTCAATACCTGCAAAAAGTATTGGATGAAAATAAATATCTTCGATTAGCACTGGTTTGTTTTCCGCTCTTGTAAGGCGTGACATATAAAATGCCCCTGCTACGGTATTAAAAAATGGATTTTCTTTATCTTTTTCAACATTTACCAATGAGATATTCTCAAGGATTATTGTTTCAATGGATATATCCTTTGCACCAAAGGCAAGAGAAGTCCCTGCAAGAGAAAACAGATCCACTTCTCTTCTTGATTTTTTAACAAAAGTGCCGGCACCTCTTTTTTTAAATATAAGATCTTTTTTCACAAGCTGTTCCAAAGCCTGCCTCACAGTTGGCCTCCCGATCTTGTATTGATTCTTCAATTCAATTTCAGAAGGGATAGCATTCTCTTCTATGTATTCTCCTGATTGTATTTTGGTTGCAATAATATCGGCAAGCTGATGGTATAATGGAATCGGTGAATTAGGATTAAGCATTTAACAACCTTTTTAATATGTTAAATTTTTATAACCGTATTAATATTATAAACATGTCAAGTTGTCAAGACAAATATTTTAAAAAAAACTCTATAATATCAATAATTTTAT
>CAZTEM010000149.1:0-2529 GCA_964612755.1 uncultured Desulfobacterales bacterium
ATCCTATTTGCGAGACAATTCTATCTAAAATAATATCAGCAATAAGTGTTTTTTCCATTATCTCAAAATTTTCTAAACTGCCGTCTTTATAAAAAATATGTATTTTGTTTGTATCTTCTTTAAAGCCTGATCCGGGAACCCCAATGGGGTTTGCAACAATCATATCAAGATTTTTTTTCTCAATTTTTAGAAGGGCATTTTTTTCAAGATCATCTGTTTCAGCTGCAAAACCAACTAAAAATTGATCTTTGAGCTTTTTTTCTCCCAGAGCTTTTAAAATATCAATATTTTCTTTAAAGACAATATTAAATCCATTTTTCAAATCTTTTTTCTTGATTTTCCCCTTTGCCATCTGCACAGGCTTATAATCTGCCACAGCTGCAACCTTGATAATAATATCTGCTTTATCAGCTCTATTCATCATATTCTCAGCCATTTGATCACAGGATTCAACATTGATACATTCAATATTGGGCGGGGGGTCAATACAAACAGGACCTGAGATGAGCGTAACCTTGCCCCCTCTTTTTTCAGCTGCACCTGCAATTGCATAACCCATTTTCCCTGAAGAATGATTACTTATATATCTCACAGGGTCAATGGCTTCCAACGTTGGACCTGCTGAAATAAGAATATTTTTATCTTTTAAATCCTTTATACTTAAAAAACAATCAAGCCTGTCAGCAATATATTCAGGATCAGGCAGTCTTCCGGGTCCTGTTACCTTGCATGCAAGTTCACCAAAATCAGGCTCAAGCACATAAAATCCATCACGGCTTAAAATATCAAGGTTTCTCTGAACTCTCAAATTTTCATACATATCAGTGTTCATTGCAGGACAAATCATAACAGGTGCAGTAACAGCCAGCATTGTTGTGGAAAGCGCATCATCTGCAATACCATGGGCAAGTTTTGCAATAATATTTGCTGTTGCCGGTGCAATCACAACAGCATCAGCATTGTTTGCAAGTTCAATATGCTTGATTCCAGAGCCATTGTCCAATTCTTTTCCATCAAACAAATCAATAAGAACATTATTTTCACAAAGCACCTGAAAAGTCATTTTACCCACAAATTCCAAGGCACTCTTTGTCATAATAACAAAAACATTGGCTCCTTGTTTCTTAAAAAGCCGGACAAGTTCCACAACTTTATAAGCAGCTATGCCGCCGCAAACACCAATAAGAATATTTTTATTTTTAAAATTCATAAACCATTTACAACTTAATTATTTAAGTATTGGTGCCACACCAATCTGTACAATTGTATTATTAAAAGTATCATCCTGCAAAGTAATCACAGCACACCGTGAAACCTTATTAAAAACCATAATAGTTACTCCCGGAGATTTAATACTGCTCTCAATTGTCCAGTTATCCTTCATCATATTATTGATAAAAAAGGAAAAAAGAGAATTTTTTTCAACCCTGCCCTGTAAAGTAAGAACACCTGAAACAAATTCAGGAGTGCTTACCACCATTGTCTTTTTTTCCACAATGGAAAGCTCTTTTGGCACAAGTATATCTTCAAAATCATAATATATAGCTGTTGTTTCAGTTGTTTCAGGGACCACTTCCGAAGAAGGTTTGTTTTGAGTCCAATTATTTAACCCGACACATCCATGTAGAATAAAACCTGAAAAAAGAATGGTCAATATAATAATATTAAATTTTTTATTGTTCACAATTCCTCCAACGCATTAATATATTTAGAAAGCCGCTATTTTTTTTTATTCTTTTTTTTAACAAGATTATTAAATTCTTCTGCCCGCTTTTTATAATCATCACTTTTTGCAGTATATGCCTTAACAATATCATTAAATTGTTTTATACTATCCTGATACTGAATATTTTCTTTCTTCGTCTTAATATTCTCACCTTTTTTTTTCAATTCTTCTTTTTTAAGGTTTAATTCAGCATATTCCTTATCAAGATCCTGTTTTTCCTTATCAAGCCCTTTTCTCATCTTATCAAGTTCCTGGGCAGAAACCTTATCTTGATCAACATCTTTTTTGAGTTTCTGGGTATCTGTTGCAGAATTACTTTCCTGGTCCTGACTTTCTATTTCAATCATTTCCTCAGCTGTTTTTCTGGATGATTTTGAAACTTTTGAATAATCATCAGTATAGGAAACAACGCCATTCTCATCAACATACTTATATAGTTCAGCATTAAGAGAAGGCAGCCATATCATAAATACAAAACCTGTAATAATTATTAAAAACAACTTAGATTGCATAGTATTATTCTCCTTTAATAATTTCCATGATTCATACTTTTAAACCTTTATTTGCTTCCATGTCAAACCACATGGCAAACAATATAAACTGGGAAGAGCTCATAAAAGAAAACATTGCAGCAAGAGCATTTATTGGTGGGATATGACCACTAAAATACCATTCTATAAATATTCTTAAAAAAAGTATAAAAGTTGTAAGGCTGAACACAAATCCCAGAAAATAGAAAAAAACCAGAGGATGGAAATTACGTATTATATATTTTTCCTTCATTCTCCATAAAAACAATTTCA